>DBDL01000190.1:41009-72866 GCA_002293545.1 Lachnoclostridium sp. UBA933
TATTACATGCGGGTGTAGTTCAATGGTAGAACATTAGCCTTCCAAGCTAAATACGTGGGTTCGATTCCCATCACCCGCTTGCTTCTTTTGTAAGCAAAGCATTCTGTGTCAGTAGCTCAGCTGGATAGAGCAACGGCCTTCTAAGCCGTAGGTCGGGGGTTCGAATCCCTTCTGGCATAGTCAGGATTTATTATTTTCATATGCAGGAACAAACCGCATCTGTTTAGTTTTTTCATGGTGGGTATAGCACAGTTGGTCAGCGCGCCAGATTGTGGATCTGGAGGTCGTGGGTTCGAACCCCACTATCCACCCTTTTTGTTGGGTTTTGTTATGGCATCGGCACTGCTGTTGTTTGGCGCCGGAATAATATATCAATGGGCCATCGCCAAGCGGTAAGGCACAGCACTTTGACTGCTGCATGCGCAGGTTCAAATCCTGCTGGCCCAGCTTTGGAGTAAAGGGACAATCTTTTATATAAAATGAATGTCCTTTTTTATTGATTTTTCNNAATATCAGGCTTGATATGATATTGAAGTTATTGGATACCCCTATTTCAAGGGGTATTTTTTCCTGTATAAAGATTATTTTTATACAATATCCGAACGATATCTGAGAAAAACAAAAAATCTTGTATCATCGGTTGATATATGATACAATACGTTTCATATGTTGGTTATCAAAAGCTATCCGGAACCACACCTTTTGATACGGGTAAATTATTACGCCGGATAAATAATCCGCAAAGAGGAACGGACGTTTATGCGCAATTTTGGGATTATGTTTCATCATTTCCACGATACGGGGAAACATATCATAAGCCAAGGCTCTATAAGCAGCAATGAGTTTTATAAGATGTTACGGCATTTAAAGAATGATTATGAAATTATTGATGCGGATATTTTTTATAGTGCGGCACTGAACGGGAAATTAAAGCCAAATCAAATATGCCTGACTTTTGACGATGCATTAGCCTGCCAATATGATATCGCATATCCTATCCTCGAAGAATTCAAAATAAAAGCATTTTGGTTTATATATACGTCAATTTACTGGGGAGTTTTGGAAAGATTAGAAATTTACAGGCACTTCAGATTTAAAAATTTCGATTCCATCGAACGTTTTTATGACGCTTTTTTTCAAAGCACGCTTTTAAGTCAGGATGAACTATCGTGTGATATCGAAAAAGAAATCTTTCAGTTTGACCCTTATAATTATTTATGTCAATCTTCTTTCTACAGCAATAACGATAAGCTTTTTCGATATTTGAGGGATTGCGTACTGGGACAGGAAAAATACTGCCTCATTTTGGACCGTATGATAAAGTCATCCGGATATGATATGGAAACCAATAAAGACCTTTTATGGATACAAGAAGATCAGGTATTTCATTTATATAAGACCGGGCATATCATAGGAATGCACAGCCATACACATCCAACTACAATGGCGTCAAAATCGTATGATGAGCAGCTTGCCGAATATAGGGATAATAAAAATGTTTTGGAAAGTATAATTGGGGACAACGTATTTTCTGTTTCCTATCCATGCAATTCTTTTAACAACAACACAGATAAAATCATGAAAGAATTGGGAATACGCATAGGATTTAATGCTACAATGCCGGCTTCGGAATATAAAGACCTGCATTTCCCAAGAAAAGACCATGCTTATGTTATGAAGGAGATGGCAGAATGAAAATCACGGTATTCACAAGCAACCAGCCGCGGCATGTAAACCTTATCAACCGGTTGTCGGAAATTGCGGATACGGTATATGCCGTACAAGAGTGCAATACTATTTTTCCGGGACAAATCGAAGATTTTTACAAAAAAACGCCTATTATGCAGGAGTATTTTTCTCATGTAATCCAATCGGAAATGAATGTGTTTGGGGATACGGCATTTACAAACAGCAATGTTAAATCCCTGTCCGTTAAGACCGGAGATTTAAACAGGATAGCTCTCTCCGTTTTCTCAGAAGCCCTCTGTTCAGATTATTATGTAGTATTTGGTTCCAGTTATATTAAAGGTGATTTAATTCAGTTTTTAGTAAACAATAAGGCATACAATATACATATGGGGATCAGTCCTTATTACAAGGGGAGTTCCTGTAATTTCTGGGCATCATTCGACGGGAATCCGGAATTGATTGGAGCTACCATTCATATGTTAAGCAAAGGTTTGGATTCCGGCGATATGCTATATCATGCTTTTCCCGGAACAGCTGAATATGAAGCATTTGATTTGGGAATGGAAGCCGTGAAAACTGCACATGATTCCCTTGTACATATGATCGCAACCGGAAAAATCAATGAATACCAACCTGTTAGACAGGATAAATCGTTAGAGATCAGATATACACGCAATGCGGACTTCACTGACGAAGCAGCACAGACATATTTGAACAATCTCCTTTCCCCGCAGCAGATTTTTGATAAGTTAAAGAACAGGGATATGAGCAAGTTCCTCAATCCGTATATTCCGTCATAGTTATTTTAATTCATTTCATATTTTTGTTAAGAATATTATGCAACCTCAGACATTCCGTATGCGAAAATATAAGGCAAGTGCAGACCGATTGTGTAACGAATATAAAACGGTAAAAATAGTGCTTGACAAAAGTGGTTTTATCCTTTAGACTAATAGAGGTTTTACAGAAATCAAGGGCGTTGTATTCCTTTCAGTAAACACCGGTTTCGGAGCATTAGCTCAGGTGGTAGAGCACTTGACTTTTAATCAAGTTGTCCGGGGTTCGAATCCCCGATGCTTCATTATTTGGAAGAAATCGTTTTTTATTTATCCCATGCCTCGTGCGAAAAGGTGGACAAACAGGGAGCTTGGCCACTTTGGCTAAAACTTAGTGCGGCAGTCGAAATAGTAAAAATTGTTATTGCTGCGAACTTGATTCTTTGGTGCAAAACCGGAATCAAGTTCGCAGCTTTTTCGTGCTTTTTAGAATACATCTTCTTCTTTCCCAATACATTATACGAGGGAGAGGGGGATTTTTTTGGAAAAGATATCACTCTGCAATCGTGAGATTACTTTTAACGAAGCTTTTAAGCTGTTTATTACTGCAAAGGAGCGCGACGGGCTGTCGGCCGAAACAGTTAAAACGTATAAAATCATGATTAAGGTTTTTACTGATTATACGGCAGCTAATCTCAGATGTCAAGATATCACGAAAGAAGTCTTCGATAAATACAAGGATTATCTCATGCAGACCCGCAGCAACTATAACACCATCAATACCTATTTGAGACATCTTAGGGTGGTCATCAACTTCTTGATTGAAGAACAATATACGGGGCATTTCAAGATGAAATTATTAAAAGTAGAAGAAACCATCAAAGATGTTTATACTGACGGGGAAATTGACAAGCTCTTGAAGCGGCCGGATCTTTCTAAGTGCGGATTCTCGGAATACAGGACATGGGTCGTAATCAACTATATCTTAGCCACGGGTAATCGGCTCAACACGCTTAGAAATATACAGAACAGGGATATACGATATACGGAAAGGGATATATTTTTAAGGGAAACCAAAGGCAAAAAGCAGTATTTTATACCGCTGTCCAGCACCTTGTCGAAAGTGCTTAAAGAATACCAGAGTTACAGAAAAGGCAAGGATACCGATTTTCTGTTTTGTTCGGAGACCGGAACGCAATTATCCAGAAGCGGACTTCAAACGGCAATGCACAGATATAACAAGAGAAGAGGTGTGGACAAAACCTCGGAGCATTTGTTTCGGCACACCTTTGCGAAAATGTATTATAAAAATAGCGGCGACATCTTTGCCCTGAATTATATCTTGGGGCATAAAGACTTAGAGATGACAAGGCACTACATAAATATGTATTGCTCGGATATAAGGGATTTTGAAGAAGCCAATCCGCTTGACAATTTAAATAGAAGTAATCGGATTAGGATGACGAGAAACTGATTGATGGTATTACATTTTTTCTAACCGCACAAAAGCAAAAAAGTGTTTCTTGTTTGGTGTGTCTATGCTCGACTATATACATGTTTGTCTTGTATGAGTACAAGGTTATTCGCCGTTATATAAAACAATTGCTGTCAAAATTGCTGTCAAAGTCGATAAAAAGGCTTCGGAAATCGAAATTTGTTGTGGTATAATAGGGGTATGCCGATGTAGCTCAGCTGGCTAGAGCAGCTCATTCGTAAGTAGAAACTTCACTTTGTTTTATATTGCGATACTACTGTTAGCCTGTATAATAGCGGACACAGCCAGACACAAGAGAAACGTGTCGTTGCTGTCAAAATTGCTGTCAACTCCACATGTTTTGCTCTTCGGCTTTAGAAATAAATCATTAGAAAATATTCTAAGCAACTCACCATAGGTCATTTTTCTCTAGAAAAGAATATATATTTTTCCCATTATACTCTTGCACAATGTCGAAATATATCATATAATAAAATCTATCACATTATTACTTTGGGAGGAACTATCGTGAAAATCACATCAATATATATTCAAAACTTTCGTAAACTTTTTAAGTGTAAAATAGATTTCAGCAGTGACACCACGTTGTTTGTTGGGGCTAATAACAGTGGGAAGACCTCTGCAATGGATGCACTTGGAAAATTTCTTGCGGGACGCGATTTCTATTTTAATGATCTTACTCTATCCAATCGAACGATAATCAATCAAATTGGAGAAAGCTGGCTTGACAAGGATTGCGAAGAACCTGAAGACGTTATCGAATGGGATGATGTTTTGCCAAAAATGGATATTTGGCTAAATGTAGACTCTGGTGAAATCCGCTATGTTGCCGACATAATTCCGACCCTAAAGTGGCGTGGAGGCAATCTCTNNCCCTCGGGCTTCGCCTAGTATATCAACCTAAAGATGTGAAAAAACTTTGGGCTGATTACCGTGCAGAAGATAAGGCGGCACGAGAAACCGAAATGGCGAGAACCAAAGAAACCGCTACCAAAAGTTTATTTCCAAAAGATTTGTGCGAGTTTCTAGAGAAGAAGCTTAATGCTTATTTTTCTATAAAATCATACATTCTTGACCCTTCAAAATGCGAATCTGAACCGCCGCAATCAACACCATTTGATATGGAATGCTTTACGGACAACCCCTTAAAAGGCATAATTAGAGTGAATATGATTGATGCGCAACGTGGTTTTTCTGACCCAGATTCTGATAGTAGTGAAAAAGTTAAAGGGCAACTGTCTGCACAAATGCGTGGCTATTACGACAAACATCTTGACCCCGAAAAAACGCCTTCTCCAGAAGATTTAGAGATTTTAGATGCTACAGAAAGTGCGAGGGCAATTTTTGATAAAAATTTAGCAATTAAATTCAAGTCAGCGATTGGAGAATTAGAGCAATTAGGATACCCCGGAATATCTAATCCCAAAATTACAGTTGCAACCAAAGTTAGCACTAGCGAAACACTGAGACATGAATCTGCTGTGCAATATGCACTCAGCAAAAACAATGCTGATATGAAATTGCCAGAGAAGTATAATGGTCTCGGCTATCAAAATCTTATTTCTATGATTTTCAGCCTTATGGGATTCCGTGATGGTTGGATGAGAGTGGGTAAGTCAAAACAAAACGAAGAGTCAGATACTGCGATTGAGCCGTTGCATTTAGTTTTAGTTGAAGAGCCAGAAGCACACTTGCATATGCAGGTGCAGCAGGTGTTTATTAGAGAAGCTTATACGGTTTTGCAAAATAATTCCCGTCTCAAAGAAAATAATAGATTCTCTACACAACTCATAATCAGCACCCACTCAAGCCACATAGCCCGTGAAACCAATTTTGCAAATTTACGATATTTTAAGCGTTTACCTGAAACTACGGAATGCAATGTCGCAACAGCAAAAGTTATCAATATGTCAGATGTCTTCGGCAAAGAAGATGATACGGATAAATTCGTAACAAGATACTTACAGGCAACGCATTGTGATTTGTTTTTTGCCGATGCGGCTATTTTTGTTGAGGGTTCTGCTGAAAGCATGTTAATACCACATTTTATTAGAAATAAATATCCCGAATTGCATCAAAGCTATATTTCAATTTTAAGTATTGGCGGCAGACATTCGCATCGACTAAATCCATTAATCTCAAAGCTTTGCTTACCTACGCTTGTCATAGCAGATTTAGATTCTGCCGAGAAGGCCGGAAATCATAAAGCAGCCCGCCCTGAACGAAACAAAGATTTAATCAGCGGAAACTATGCTGTCACAAAATGGATAATCGGTGAAAACAATTTGGACAAGTTGTATGATTTGGCAGAAGATAAAAAAGTAAAAGTTTTCAACGAATCTCACGAGTATTCAATTCGCATTGCTTATCAAACACCTATAAAAATTAAATATGGAGAAAAAGAAGCAAAAGACACAGAGGTGTTGACTGGAACTTTTGAAGACTGTGTGGTTTATACCAATTTCGAACTATTTAAAGACGAGGACAATAAAATTGATACGGACGATGTAGGCAATCTTGTCAAAAAAGTAAAAGATGCTATCAACACCTCGAAGACATTTAATGAGCTTCATGAGAGTATATATAAACTATTACGCGAGGGTAAATCGGATATTAAAGCAGAATTTGCACTCGATTTGATTTACGCTATTGACCCCAATGACCTCATCGTTCCTACATATATCGACAAAGGGCTCGAATGGTTACAAACCTTTCTACATTTGGAGGAATTATAAGATGAAAACAGTAAAAAATGACAAAATCCAGTTAGATGATAATCATGTAGACGACCATGTTGATATTGAGATACAGCAATGTCTTTCCGAAGATAAGCCGAAAAACTTTTTTATGTTTGCCGGAGCGGGTTCTGGAAAAACAAGAAGTTTGGTAAATACCCTCTTGCATTTGAAAAGCAAGAGAGGGCAAAAGTTATTTGAACACGGACAGCAAGTTGCAGTCATAACTTACACTAATGCAGCTTGTGACGTAATTACAAAACGGCTTCAATACAATCAAATTTTTGCAGTTTCGACAATCCACAGTTTTTTATGGGAACTGATTAAGCCACATCAGGCAGATATAAAAGCGTGGGTTGAAAAGTCGCTACAAAAGAAAATAATGGAACTTCGAGAGAAGAAAACACGCACGGACGATTCAGAAGCAAAGAGAATCAAAGGAATAAAAGACAAATCAGAACGCCTTGCTAAACTTACAACTGTTAATCGTTTTTCTTATAATCCCAATGGCAATAATGCTGGATATGATTCTTTAAGCCATGATGAGGTTATTAAAATGGGTTCTGAATTTATTTTAACAGAAGAAACTATGCAAGAAATATTGATGGGGAAATACCCGATTCTTTTGATCGATGAAAGCCAAGATACTAAAAAAGAGCTTATCGATGCTTTGCTTTTAATCTGCGAAAAATTCGAAGACCGGTTCATAGTGGGAATGTTCGGCGACACTATGCAAAAAATATACTTGGATGGAAAAGAAAATTTATCAAACTGTATTCCCGATAATTGGGCTAAGCCTGTTAAAGTTATGAATCATCGTAGCGCGAAGCGAATAGTAGACTTGGCTAATACTATTAGAGGAACGATTGACAAGCAAGCACAGCAAGCTCGCTCTGATGCAGAGGAAGGAATTGTTCGACTATTTATCGTCCCTTCCACAGCAGATAAAAAGGATACCGAAGCAAAAGTTGCCGAAACGATGGCTAATGATGCTGAAAACAATGAGTGGCTCGACGAATCTAAATATAAAAACTTGATTTTAGAACACCATATGGCAGCAAACCGTTTTAATTTTGAGAATCTCTATGCTCCACTTAATGAGTCAAAGCTATTTGATACATCACTGAGAGACGGCTCAATATTTGAATTAAAACTGCTTTCCGAGATTGTATCTCCTTTAGTGCAAGCTTGTAGGGATGGAAATAGTTTTATGGTATCAAAGATTGTAAGAAAACACTCGCCTTTATTGGACAAGAAAGCGTTTGCAAATACCTCTGATCAAATCAATTTGCTAGAAAGATCCGAATTAGCAGTTGATGAATTAGTAAAACTTTGGGGAAATGATATGATTCCTTCGTGCATAGAAGTATTTAACTCAATTCGGAAAACGGGCTTGTTTGAATTAAACGACCGCACTCATAGCATTTTAGACAACTCATCTAAAATTGTAGACGATAAAAAAGTAATGACGTTACGAACGGCTTTGAGCGCTTCTTTCGATGAGTTGGAGAGATATTATGCTTATGTAACTGGAAATACTCAATTTGACACACATCAAGGGGTTAAAGGGTTAGAATTTCCGCATGTTATGGTAATTATGGATGATGCTGAAATGCGAGGGAGGAATTTGTTTAGTTATGAAAAACTCTTTGGTGCAAAGGAAAAATCCGATCAAGATAAGAAAAACGAAAAAGATGGTAAAGATAATGCCATTGCACGGACAACACGACTTTTCTATGTTGCTTGCACGCGAGCGGAAAAGAGTTTAGCGGTTGTTGCTTATAGTGAGAATGTTGCAGCTGTAAGGGAAACGGCAATTTCTAGTGGGTGGTTTACGGAAGAGGAGATTCATATTTTATAAATCCTAATTAACTATCGATATAGCTGATGTGTCAAACGTGCATTACATAGGCCCTATCAGTCGCTCATGTGCTGCCGACAAAGCAGTTTGTTGAACCTCAAACGTGCCATGTTGATATATTTTTGCAGTTGTAGTAAGGTCGGAATGTCCGAGAATTAGCTGAACATCTTTTATCGGTACATTTAAATCTTTCAGGATGGTAGCTGTCGTATGACGCATCGCATGAATTTTTATGTGTGGTAATTTGGCTTTCTCTGTAAGCTGATAAAAACATCTATTTAAATTTCTTGGTTCAAGTATAGTTCCATATCTACAAACAACAATTGTATTTTGTGTTGATAGTTCAGAGTGTGGCTCAAATTTTGTTATTATACCGCCACGCTTTCTTGAGAGTTCTAACAGAGTATCACGCACATTATCTATAAGAGGTAGGATACGGCGGCTATTTTGAGTTTTCAAGTCTCGTGCTTTTATTTCACCATTTATACGATCAATCTGTTGTCTTATATAAATTAACCCATTATCAAAATCAATGTCGCACCAACGCAAGCCCAATACCTCTCCACGGCGCATTCCATAGGTCAAAAACAATAGAAACGCAATATAATGTGGATGCTCTTTAACTGCTTGCAGGAATAATGCTGCCTGTTCTGCCGACCAGATTGTTGTTTCTTTTGGTGTATATTTCGGACGTTCCACCAACTTTGCGACATTGCGTATAACTAAATCCTCACGCATGGCACACGTTATACAGGATGACAATATTTGCAAACACTTATATCTCATTGGTGCTGGACAACCTTTGCTTGCTAACTCGTCTATAGCATTTCTAACGTTCTNNCGTTCTGAATAGTTAAAGATTTCAATTTAAAAGCACCCAATATCGGTTTGATATGTCGATTTGATGCCATGACATACAGTCTCATAGTGGTTTCGCGGATACGATTTGACTGAACATTCGTCAGCCAATAATCAAGATACTCTCCTACCGTCCACTCTTTTTCTATAAACGGTATATTCCGATGTTCCTTATCCAATGTATCCCGCAATTTTGACTTTACGATATCACGGTTGCGGTTGGTAATGCAAATTCGTTTCGTTGTTCCGTCAGTTAAGGTTACGTAAGTTTGAGCAGACCAACGACCATCTTTTCGCTTGAACAAGGTGCCTTCGCCGTTTGACCTACGTCCCATAACGCTCCATCTTTTTGATGCTTTCCTCTATTTCAAGCGAGCTGAATAATCTTCTTTTTCCTATTTTAACTGATTTTAATAGGTGCCGATGCACTAACTGATAAAGTGTCCAACGGCTAATGCCCAGCCGTTCACAGACTTCATTGACACTTAACAGACGTATATCTGTTTCTGTGGTTTTCTGTTTCATATTTTATCCTTTCATGATTTTTGACATACAAAAAGGGGACTTCCCTTGGACAAACCTGATAAACAGATTTAGGAAAATCCCCTACATTGTCAATAACCACAAAAGAGTCATTGTTATTTGTTTATCATTAGTTTGTCCATCTCTATTATACCATACTTTTATTTACATGCTACCTCCTTACCACCCCGAATCAGCGCCTCCAACTCCCCAAACGTAACAACCACAAACAACTCCGTGCAATCGCCTAAATTCTCGTTGATGTATCTGTGGATGGAGTCTCGCCTCTTAGCAGTCGGGGCAATCCAAGCCACGCGCGGGAAGACACCGGTGCGCTTTTGTTCAGCGCCGAGGTAAAAATAGCGGCAATACGATTCACATTTTAGCTTGATTCTTATGAGGGCCTCGGTAGCACGGTCTACTTCAAAAAACCAATGATCCTCAAATCTATCGGTAACAGTTACGGCATATAGGTCGGGTTTTAGAATCGAGTTGCCGAACTCGGCGGCATAACTCCGCCAACAGTCCGGCTCAAATTCAGCTTCGGTTAGTTTTACGCCGTTCATGGTTTGCAAGATGGTGTAGAGCTCGGCAACTGCCAACATGTGATTGAGAAAGGGATAGGTCGGCTCAAATACCCGTTTTCGGGTCTTGATAGGCGGCGGCTCCTTGTCCAAACATAACAGCTCTGCTCCGGCCATTTTTAAGGCCCAGACATAAGAGGAAGAACCGGCTCTAACTCCGCCTATGCGGCGTTTTAAGGGTTGACACAGCTCTAAGATGTGTAATTTAGCCAATGTGCGAGAAGTTGCCCTGAGATTGGCAGGAGAAGCCGTATTTCCGTAATAGAGTCGCGCTATTTGGCCTGTTTTGAGAAAACTGCATTTTCTTAAAAACTGCAAAGCAGCTTTTTCCCGTTCGCTCAAAGTGCGGTTATATTGGCTTAGTTTCTTTTTAGATATTCTTGTATAAGTTGTTATTGTCATAAATAGTGGTTCTTTCATCAAACGGATTGGCGTCAAACAAAGCCCAACGCACCTTCGCGCTTATTTTACTTTTTGCTTATGTTGCAGACACACAGATGGTGTCGGTCATATCCCTTGTCGACGAGAATCGTCGATGGAATTACCCACCTGAAAGGTCTGTCGAATCGTCTTTATTTTATTTTCTTGCGACCAATCGGGGTTGAAGCAATTGCCTCTCTTGGTGTGATTGCCGGTTGGGGAACTGTTGGCGCTTGGCCGTAGCGTTTCATACTTGCGATCTTTAACTCCATTGGGGCTTTATCCGTCTTGGGAATCGGTAAGGTTTTACCGCTAATCCAGCCAGTGCTCTGGCCGTTGTTTTGCAAATTGACATAAACGTGATGGCGCGGCAAGAACATAAAGTCGGCGGTTTCCAGTTCGGGCGCCATTGCTGCCATATCCTTGGCATCAGCAACGTTTAGACCAAAGATTATTTTATTGCGGGCGTTGGTGTCTATGGCGGCTTTTATATCCGGAGCTAGTTGCGACCGATACTGATGGGCGACCGTAAAGACTACACCGAGTCCCCGCGCCTGTGCCAAAGCGTCAGAAAAGTCTGTGGAAATCGAGGAAATATAGTCTTGAAGCTCGTCAATATAGATACTGACGGGTTTTCGGCTGTCGGCCGGAAGGTTGGCGCGGGACAGAGCCAACGTCCAAGTTAGCCCGACAATTAGTGAACCAATCAGTTTTGCCGACTCTGCGCCAATAATGCCTTTGTTCAGAGGAACCAAGACAATTTTGTTTTTAGTGAATAAATCGGACAAATTGAACTTAGGCTGTGACTGCCCCAACATATTGCGAAGTGTTGGTCGCACAGTGAACTGTCGGAGTTTGTTCATGACGGGGGAGATAACTTGTTGTTTCCGCGTTTTGCTCTTGGCTTCAAAGTCCGTCCAGAACGGCTCTAAGCCCTGTTTGTCGCAGATTTTGCTTGTGATACTTCGCCGAAAGGCTTCGTCTGTGAGAAGTCGGGGCAGATGAAGCAAGGTTGAGCCTTTGGTCTGGGCTAGTGTTAAAAGCGCCGCAGACAGCACATCTTGGCTGTAAACACCCCACGAGTCCTTGAAAACTTGTTTAAAAATTGCTAGAATAGTGTCAGATATTAAGGCGGGCGAGGCCTTTGTGTTGAAATTAAAAGGATTTAGTCCTACGGGACAGTTGGATGACGGGTCTACTACAACAACGTCATCAGCACGTTCTTTGGGAATCTGCGAGAGTATATCGTTTACGAGATCAGCTTTCGGGTCAATTACCAAAACACTTCGTTCCGCCTGTATATCTGACATTATAAGGTTTTGCATGACGGTGGATTTGCCCGCACCGGTCGGTCCGAGAATCACGGTGTGTTCCAATGAGTCTTTAATCGGTATGCCCAATTTTACAGGTGTTGCCCCTAAACTCTTGGCAAAGATACGTTGATTGCTATCATGAAGCCAAACTGATGGATGCAGTAGTTTGGGATGCAAACCATCGACTCCGGCCAATTCTGTGTTGGTGGAGGGCAACAAGGTAAATCCGGCCAGTTCGGCAATAGATAATCTGAGCGACAAAAACCAAGGCATTTTGGCTTTGTTCAGCAGTTCAGAGTCTATAACCGGAAAAGACAATTTTACGCCAACGGCTTCAAACTGTCTCAGGGCGCTTGTCAGGCTATGCAACAAATTATTTAGGCGGTATTTTGTTGCGGCGCCAGCGCCGATACGAATTACACTGTAAAAGCCATGTTGAGAACTTTTGTCTTTGATGGAAGATAGACTTTCTTTCGAGGCCGCACCGGTTTTGCCGCAAATGGCGCTCAGCAACGAGGCGTGAGGATTTACGGCCTGATCTGGGGCGGGTAGAGGTGCAAACGATTCGCCCAAGATAATCTGAACAACCAGCGTTTCTCCTTTTTTGGTGTCGGCCAAAGCTGCAAGAGCTGTTTTTAGGACGGCGAGGCTGTTTTTAGTATTAAGCGATAAAACCGCTTTGCTTCTTTTAAGATTTTTTGCAAAATCTACTTTCCCGCGTTCTTTCTCCGAAACATCAGAAAATATAATTTTACCGTGAGCCTGAAACATGGTTTTGAGCGGATTGATATAACGTCGATGTGTCCCGATAAAATATCTGACTTTGCCATTTGAGCCTCGCGCTTCCCAGATGATTTGCTTTCTCGGCGAAAACACGGCCAAATGCGCCAAAAGTTCCAAAACGTCACAGTGCTGAAAGGGACGCGCCCAATGAACCTCCTGCCATTTTACATTATTATTGGTGCTACGCTTCATTTGACCTCACTTTCGTTAAGCAATAATGACGGAGAAGTCGTGGTTGTGCCACAAGCTTTTTGCTTAATAGCTCTGATTTTAGCCGAGTATTTCGGCACAGGGTANNGGGTAGTCTTTTAGCATGACATCACTTTCGATTTGGTTGCCCCAAACATCCCAATTAGGTTGTTTACGCCGAGCGAACAGTTCCAAATAAGGGCCGGGCGAACAGCGTTCAACAATTTTATGGAACTCTTCGGGTTTGTGGCTGTGGTCTTGGATGGGGAAGAACCCCCAGTTCATCTGAGCTTTGTGTTGTATCGGTGCTTTACCACGGGTGGCAAACAAGACCTGTTCACTGGAATTACGCAGAGAATTGCCGAGACCGAGTTTGGGTTTGATCCAAGTGAAGATTGACTTATATTGAAAGCCCCAAGCTTTTAGGACTTCAAAGCCGTAGGGTAAAACTCCATTGGTTACCCATAAATAGAGATGGGCGTTAGGGGCAGCCAACTCTTCTACCGGCATGTTTTTGATTCTGTCAAGCGACATCAAATCGTAGTGATGGATAGCTCCGTAATTGCCGCGTTGCAGAAAATCCCACGGCGGGTCGGCCAGTATGGTGCGGTATTTCTTGGTCGTTTTAGTTGTATTATTATTTTTTGACATAAATTCTCCTTAATAAATGTTTAACTGGTTATCTTGGATTACCGGCTTCGCTCTGACGAAGCCGGCGAGATAGCAGAATTGTTCCGCTTTTAAGGTTCGTCCTCCTCTTGTCTTTCTCCGGTTAAAATAAAGCGGGAATATTCACGATAGTTATTTCTTTCACTAAGATAAGCCACCAGTGCATAAAAGCTTTCGCGATTGGCGATTTGCATGACATTGTTAATGTCGAACATATTGGTCTCGCCCATGCTACGAACAGATAAAATCTGCTCCTTAACCGTCAAAGTCATCGTGGTTAATTGACTCCTTCTGACTGATTTCTGCAAGGCAAGGTTTAGGGTTGCTTCATCAAAGCCGAAACTTTGATACCCCTCACAGATGGTATTGTAATAACTTTTGCTGGGTGTTCCATAACAGTATCCGTCATTCATGATGTAAATTATGGTCTGGATCTGTTTAGTGTTTAGTGTGACCCGCACGGTTTCCTTGCGGTAAAGGCGTGGAAAGCCCTCGTAAATGTCGAGCGCGCGCTCATCTCTCGCTTGAAGTTCCCAGACCACCACGGGAACTGTGTCGCCCTTGGACTGTTCTACCGTCGCTACGGCATTGTCGCGACTACCTCTAAAAAGCAGTTCATAGTTCATAAGAACTGTCGCTCCAACAACTTTTGCCGTGGGGCAGCGCTGTTTCATTTGCTCCAAATTGAGATTGGAACCGTAGGCGATATATAGCCGTTTTCTGGTTTTAATCATTGGCTTCACTCCTTTCCTGATTAGCGTAGTTTTGATTGTCCTTGCGCCGATCGTAGCCAAATCTCCATGCGGCGTTGCCGTTCAGGTGCAGATACAAATGCTCTCGGCAACTTTTGAACTCGTCGCCTATAAAGCCGATTCGGTTCAAGAATGTTCGCATGGCGAATTTCTCGTTTTCTGCCTGAACTTTGCGACTGCTGGCGCTGGTCTGTGTCAGCGCCTGATTATTAAGCGCCAATGCCAAGACAATATAGGCTCGGACTTTTCCGGCATGAAGCACGGAATTAAAGCCGCGAAGCTCAACCGTGCGACTTCCATGAAAAAAGCTATGCAGATTTAGAAAATGGTAGCGGCTGTTGTGGTAATGAGAGGAGCGACTTTCGTGCTGATAACCTTCATACCAAATCGTCTCAATCTGTGAGAGATTTCGGATTACACTTCGATTGATTTTTTCTACCAAATAGTCGTCCATCTTTTTGCAATACCGCATTCGTTCCGGCTCAATCTGTAATGCCTTATAGAGCAAATCATTCTTGCTGGCTATGATATTGACGAAATTACGAATGCTTCTCGCAGAATGGTCGTTGCCGTTAAGGTGGATATGTATGCCGCAAGATTTGTTGACAAAACCGCCGGCTTTGCGAAGCCGTCGGACCAATTCTTGAACCGTTTTAATGTCTTCCCGATAAGTTAGAATCGGACTAACCAACTCCACGCTGTATTCGCGGCCGGCAAAGGTATATTGCCGATGGTTTTTGCGCTGGCAGGTGATGCTGGCATCATAGACAAACTTCCAAATGCGGTTATCCGGTGCGATGACCTGATTAGTGCTATAACGAGTATTTCTTGTTTCGGTATTGCCATGGAAATACTTGTTGGCGACCTCAATGGCTTTGGTTCGGGTAATGCCGGTGAATTCGATCTCAATGCCGAATTTTGTGTTGAACAATCTGTTCACCTCTTTCTCAGAGTGCGAACATCTGCTTGCTGCAAACGCGCAGCAAGTGTGCGTGTTCGCATATCTGTTTTATTGTTCAAGCTCGGGAATATACTTTGGGATTATAATTCGAGAGCTTGGCTCAGTCCGACCGATAAAATATGGTGTTGGTTAATGCAATGACTTGTTGTTTGTTTACTTATTACTTATGCTTAGAAGCCGCTTAACCGTTTCCATATTGTCAGCCGAACTGAATCAAGCCCTCGAAAGTCGGGGAAAGAAAGATAATAGAGGTTTTTAAGGTGCGATTTGAGTTGGGATGGGGGTTAATTTAGATTATGGCGAGCCTCTTTTGTTTGGCACTGATACCGCCATAATGACCTTGTGTGCCAGTTTAAGGCGCAGACCGAGTATATGTCTATTGATTTGATTTATTATGTTGTAATGATTGACTTTTGTCATGATTTTCTCCCTTTTTTGCTTTACACGGCAATAATACAACAGAAGCTTGTCAAGTGCAAGAGCATGTATTGTATTTATTGTCAACGATTGGACACGGCTTAACAGAGGTAGAATGGTAAATAAGAAAGGTATATAACTGTGTTGTAGTTTTTACAACAGTTTGCCGTATTGAGCCCCGTATTATTGGACTTTTCCGGCTTTATATGTTATAATGTATATATTACACTAGTAATTGCTGAAAAGCATAGATAGCAGCTTATAATTCATCTGAAACTACCACTATCTCCAAAATGGATAACAGGTCATTACTATGAGCATAATGTGAGAAATGAACTGTTATCCATTTTGGACACCGACCGAAAGGCGGTGAAACTTAGGAGGTGTTGCTATGCGTAATACGTTACGGCATGCTATAGAAATTTCTGTAACAGTAGTTGGTGCATGGTGTCTAATGAAAGAAGTATACGTTTCAAATAATTCAGGTTATAGCGAAACTATAATTTTCTGTATATTGCTAGGCGTTACCTATGGCTTTGCAATGTGTGCTTTATNNCGCTGGCAGTTCCGCTATACGGAAAAATAGTCAAATTAAAAAAAGATTTACAGGCGACCAAGGATAAGCTAGAGAACAGTTCAGAATGAATATAAAAAGCTCCGAGCTATTTCTCGGAGCTTGACTTATGCTTGAAAATATGTTATATCAAAATAGGCACTTTATTTACGCACGTATTAGTGATTATTGCGTCTGTCATATATAACACTTTATTCCACAAAACTCGAGAGGGGCGGTTTTTTTGGATAAAAAAGAAAAAATGTATATTGACATAGTTATTTACATAGTTTTTGCCGTATTCTCAATTATTGCTTCTGAGGTTATTGAAAACTTCGTCGCAAAATTTGTAAGTATTGCCCTAGCAACTATTTCATCAATAGTATTAAAAATTAATTCATACAACAATATAACACTTGTGTGGATATCGCGTTTTATTTATAGAAGATTTTTGAAAACACTCTTTTTTATTTGTTTTTATATTCTTGCCGTTTTGCCAACCGTTTTAAAGGCATTTAATGCAAAAAACACGGATTGGACAGTCTGTGATATTTTGGCGGAGAGTTTTCTCACAAATATTACCGCCACTACATTGTGTGTGTTTATTATTAAATATATTAGTGATATTTTATCAGAAGAGCAATTAAGAAAAATAACTCCCTTGAAAAACTTGAATGAGGTATTGAGTAGCACGATTGGTTTCATTATACCGTTAGGAACTTACATTTTTATTCGTTACAGCCGAAAGGGCTTAATTGATAATCAAAGCAGAATAGACCTAACTGTTAATTGGTTTTTTTGGTGGTCATTTTTAGCTTTTTAGTGCTTTTTCTTTCGCTTATATATATGGGTCTTATGGATAAGACCACAAAAGAAATTGTGAGAAAATCAGAAAAGCGAATTCCAATTTTCTGCATGAATTTTGCTTTTCTTTTTGCTATGGCATATTCAGCCTGCGGTTGGATTTCGAATAATGTGCCATTTGAGCAAATCATATTTGTGATAATTTGGGGAACTGCTTTGTTTATTAGCGCAGCGATATTTATAGTTTTTGTCTATAAATTAAAACCTTCTGATGAGGAGAAGACGAGTAGCTTTCCTGCCTCCGCTATAATTCTCATTTTATTATGTATCGTTTCATTGATTTCGGGCATATTAGTTCCTCAATCAAATGAATGGGTTGTGATCGGTGCAAGTGTCGTCGCCGCTATCTGTGTTACAACATTTATTATTATATTTTTCTTGGCTGCGAGAATTTCTAAATAATTTTGAAGTTCACGTAGACCGCACAAACCACCTAACCAACCTAATCAAGGCCGCTCCGGCTTCGTGCCACCTGTAAGTTGC
Organism: Lachnoclostridium sp. UBA933; assembly: GCA_002293545.1. GTDB lineage: Bacteria > Bacillota > Clostridia > Lachnospirales > Lachnospiraceae > UBA933. The sequence continues at coordinate 58,934 of DBDL01000190.1, forward strand.
GCGGCTGATAATTCTTCGGAAAACTCCTCTTGAATTTTTAAAAACTCCACGAAGTTCTCGGCTTGCTTACGCTTTTCTGGGCTCAGTTTGGCAATTTCAAGGGCAAGCTTGTCTTTGGGGGCAGATTTGCTTTCAAATGAAGGCTCATCAGTTAATCCCAGCAGATAATCCACACTGACATCAAAGAAAGCGGCTATCTGTGCCAACATCACATAATCCGGTTCACGTTTGCCTGTTTCGTAACGGGTATATGTGGGTCGGCTTATTTTTAATGCTTTGGCCATGTGTTCTTGGGTAAATCCTTTATTTTCTCTTAGTATTTTTAGCCTCTCAAAAAACATGATGAACCCCCTCTTTTTTCTTGATTATACGGTATTGAGAAGAGGAGTTTCAATGAAAGTGCCGCAATGGCACAAATCAGAGGTATTTACACAGAGTGTTGACATAAATGTTCCAATATGGCACAATAGATAGTAATATCAACAGATGCTTTAATAGGGATAAATAAATAATCAAAATAGCCAAAACGAAAGTAAAATATAGAGTAAAAAGTAATTATATGTAATAAATACTTGACTTTGTGTTTGATTTATGCTATACTTTGGGTGTAAATTAGCCATAATCTGCGTTTTGACTGGTTTACAGTAAAAAATTATGCCCATAAAAAGGCTTAATTATAGATGATATTTATTAACTCTGAAATGTTGTTTTGGATTTGCATCTTTACAAGTTATTGAAACTAAATCAAAAAAGCTTGGCCGTGACAAGGAGGGGCTAAAAAGCTACTGGTTTTAAGACTTCGATAGATGTAAAATAGAATCCCAAAACTGTTTAGCTGACTGTCGATAGTCGGCTATTTTTTTATCCAAAAAAGGAGGAAAGAATAATGAAAACAAGAAAAAATATCAGCTTTTTGCTGACCCTTGTTATGATTGTAGCGTGTTTTAGCGGTTTTGTGGCTATGCCGAATGTTGAAGCAGCAATGCCTGGGCTTACAGTAGATGAAATTGGTGAATTGGCGAACGAACTATCTAACGACCCAAGAGCCATTGAAGTGATAGAAATGGCTAATGCTTACGTCAAGGCTATTGAATCCGCTGGTAGGCAGGACTTTGACCAAAACTACCCCAAACTCCTATCATATAAAATGCAGCTGATTAACAACAACGCTTCTATCGCCGGTATACAACTTGATCAGTTCGAAGACGCTTACCAGAAAAGTCTTGAATTCGGGAGTGTAGTAGATCAGTGGAATGCACACGTCAGCGCGGTAACTTTTTACGAGTTTACATCAAACTCCCAAGAGGAAATAAAAGTATTAGAGATCATGATAGGAATGATCGACGATGGGACGTGGTCAAGGGAAGTTAACCCTTACATGAATCCCGAGAGTGAAAGAGCTATTTGGCAAAAGGCATTGGATGTAACTAGGGGAGAACTAGGAGACATAACGCCACCAACCACCGAACCGACTATTACTCCACCAACAATTAAACCATCATCATCTCCCACGGTAGCACCAACCACTGAGTCGGGCGCAACCAAGCCAACCAAATTGACGGTCAAGAAAAAACTAACCATTAGGGTTGGCAAGAAAAAGACCTTGAAAGCCAAGCTGTCCCCCATGAAGATAAGCAAAGCTCAGGCTAAACTTACATGGAAATCCAGCAATAAGAAGATTGCTACGGTCAATAAAAAGGGCGTTGTAAGAGCCAAGAAAAAGGGCAGTTGCAAAATTACAGTCAGGACTGTAAACGGCAAGAAGGCCGTTTGCAGGGTCAAAGTCAGAAAATAGGTTAGTTTCATATAACTTTCGATCCCCTCGTTGTAGATAAAACGGGGGGATTTATCTAATGTCACAGTCGCATAATCCTTAGCTACTTGCATTTCCAAAGAAATACATTATAATCAAAGCAGCAAATATAACTATGAGAGAGGTAGGACAGAATCATGGAAGGATATAATGTTCAGGGTAGCGGCATTGCCCCAAACAATGGCAACAACGAATCAGACGGACCAAAGGTTTTCAGTTCAGCCGGAGCAGGACGCTTTCAGTTCGAAAGCAAACCAATAGAACTGACACCAGAGCAAAAAGCCAAGCAGATTAAAGCCAAGAAACGAAACAAAATCATCAAATGGACTATCCTCTTGGTCCTATTAGCTACTGCTATAACCTTTGCTGTCATATTTACGATAAGAGCCATAAACCAACACAGGATAGATACTGCGCCTGTGTCGCAGGAGGAGGTAGATAGCATAGCGGCGGAGGCAAACGAGTTAGCAAATAATCCTCTATCCATTGATGTTATCAATAAAGTGAATGAGGCTTTGCACAAAATTGAATCCGCTGGTAGGCAGGACTTTGACCAAAACTACCCCAAACTCCTATCATATAAAATGCAGCTAATCAACAATAACTTTACTGTTGCTGGCGTGCCTATTGACCAGTTTGAAGAAGCTTATCGCAAAACATTGGAATTTGGTAGTGTGGTAGACCAATGGAACGCACACACAAGCGCAGTGACTTTTTACGAATCAACACTGAATTTTCAAGAGGAGATTAAGTCGCTAGAAACCATGATAGGCCTTATCGACGATGGGACGTGGTCAAGGGAAGTTAACCCTTACATGAATCCCGAGAGTGAAAGAGCTATTTGGCAAAAGGCATTGGATGTAACTAGGGGAGAACTAGGAGAACAGCAGGCTTTCGATGAAGGGAGAATGATGGAGGAAACAGGAAATGACCAAAATAATCAATAATCTCAGAAGACACCCGTTAGCTTTTTATACAATAGGTGTCCTTGTGTCCGCTTTCCTATTTAGTATCATAGTGCCAAATGGAAGTGCCTCGGCTGCAACGTGTGACGTTATGCAAACTGGCACATATGGCCCTAATGGGAACTGGGCTTTGCCATTTACCGAAAATAATCAAGATGTTCGAGACGCCATAACTAGTAACTTGCTCAAAGAGTATATAGAAAAACTAACTGGTGAAGGTTGGAGAAAAGTCATAAATGGGAGCACTATAACAAAACTCTCCGATTATAGTGACTCGGGGAGGACATCTTGCAAGGATAATAATGGTAACTTTATGTGGCTTGATACTTCTGGCGAAAAAAGCAATGTGCTAAAATTTGTATACCAATCAGAAGATAGTAATACGGAAACCGGAGAATACCAAAACTGGTCAAGAGAAGTCACTCACGAGGGAATTACAAAAACTGTTCATGGTTATTTTAGAAAAAGAACCATTAATAAAAAATCCAAAAAATATACCTTTTGGGTTAAGGTTGCCTGTGCTCAGCCCATAAAAGATGAAGAATCGGGAGGCAGCACCGAAACAACCGTTAGCGACCCAGTTTGCACCGACTGCGCCGTAAGCAAGCCCTACAACGGCTCGCCAGATAGCACTCCGGGCGGCGCCTCAACCTCCATCAAAAACCAAGCCCTTACCTCGCCCAACAAAGATTGGCAAGCCGGACCAAACCCTATTTATGTTAGGGAAAATGACCCTATCCAATTCAAACACGACGCCAACAAGGCCGCTTGGAAGCGTTTCGGGGACAAAGGCCCAGCCATAAATTGCAATGTCAACATTACTAGCAATTTCGGCTTTTTGCCTCGTAACTCATCGGGTGCGACTACTTTCCCAGAAACTTCTAGCGGCACTGGATGCACTGGGAATAATAATTTTAGGAACGCCTCTCAATACATATCCCCAGCCACTCCACCTAGGTTCAACGAAGGCACTACTACTGTATCCAAGACTTACACTCAAAGCTTGTCGGTAAGCCCTAGTCTGTGGCGAAGAACCGCAAATCCAAACGAATCGGTATGCACAAGCTGGAACGGGGACGTTAGCGGAAGAGATAGAGATAGCCTCAGTTTCAATTGGTCTTGTGCCGCAAGAGCGAACTTAGTCAATTACAATACCTATTCCGGTCCAGCCACCTCTTCCGCCACCGCCAAAGTCCCCTACAACTACATCGCCACACCAACCGTCTCAACACCAGACGGAACCGAAGGAAGCACCTACGCCGATGTAAGCTTTGGCATAGCCATAGGTGATAGAGCTAACAGCCTAACCAGCACAACTCCATACAACACCGAATCACACCAAACCCGCTGGAAGCTAATCAAATACCGTCTACCCTACGATGACACCCAAGACTCCAAACTCCCCACCGAAGCCTTCGAAAGCAACAACGAAGACATGTGCGCCCTATACAGCGCTCCGGCCGGCTGTGTCTACCGCCAGAGCGGGGACAAAGGCGAGGGACAATACAAGGTCTACACCAGCGGCAATGGACTAAGAGAAAGAATAGACGAAGAACTAATGCCCAACGACCCTACTGGCACCAAATACTGCTACGCCCTCGGTGTCTGGCCAGCCAGCAGCTACTCCGGCCACGGTGCCAACCAAGGCTCAGCCGCAGCCAACGAAGCAGCCATGAATCGAGACAGCAGCAACCCAACTTGGCGTTACAGCAAACCATCCTGCATTACCATAGCCAAACGCAGCCGTGTCGAGATCCTAGGAGCCGGCCTCAAAGTCCCCGGCGACATCACAACCAGCCAAAGCAAGAAGAAGAGTGATGTTACCGGCCAAGAACGCCTATATGGCTCTTGGAGCGAATACGAAGCCATAGCCGGAGGCTTTATCTCCAACGCCAAACCCCTAGCCGGCAGCAACAGCAGCAGCGGCCAAAAGGGCACCTTTGCCACAGGAGCCGGAACCGGCAACTACGGACTAGACTGGAACGCCGTCGGCAACACAGCCAACTATTGGAACCGGCAGACTCTCGCCAACAAACTACCAAGTGGAGAGTTTGGCCAATACACCAAACACAACCTAGTCAATGCCGCCGCTCAACGCTTTGCAGCCACCCAGAGCTGCGGAACATGGCCAAGCGGCTCAACCTACACAGTCAACCGAAGCACAACCTGTGTCTGGAAGGCCAACCGCACCGGCAACTCCAACAGCCCAGTTGTCCTAAGCAGCAACATAATCTACCAGAAAGGCATGTATAACAGCAACAGCCTCGGTGAACTACCCCAAGCCTTGATCTTGGTTGATGGAGACTTAGAGATAGACCCTAGTGTTACCCAAATTGATGCTTGGGTCATAGTAACCGGCAAGATCAACACCTGCAAAGGCTACACAGTAGGAGGCGGAAATGGAACATCTGTTTATCACAACCATCAGACCTAGGTGGACAAGGCAAGGGAGCAGCCTTGCCTTGCGACAACCGCTTAGTCTTTAACGGCCCAGTCGTAGCTGGCCGGATTGACCTGAACAGGACTGGCGGGGGTGGGATAAACCAATTGGAGTATAACCAAGGCAAATCGGTAGCCCAGATGATATGTGAAGCCCATAGGCCAACTGTCTATACCTACCCAAGCGGACCAAACAGCACCTCCTGCACCAAGGATCTCTCAGCAGACCCAGCCGAAGTCTTTAACCTTAGGAGCGATGCTTACCTTTGGGCACACAACCAAGCCTTGACCGGAAGCACGGCCAGAACCATGTATACGAGGGAAGTTGCGCCGAGGTGGTAGAATAATAGTATTTCACTAATCTCTTTGTAAGTAATTTGTTTAAAGCCTTATGGTAATATAAATCTACTTTTTGACCTTAACTCTACAAACGGCCTTTTTGCTGTTTACAGTTTTGACTGTTATTTTGCAACTGCCTTTTTTCTTGGCAGTTACAATACCTTTTTTATTGACTGTGGCGATCTTCTTCTTCGAAGATTTCCAAGTCAACTTGGCCCAAGCCTTACTAATCCCTTTGGGGGAAAGCTTGGCCTTTAAAGTCTTCTTTTTTCCAACCTTGATGGTCAACTTTTTCTTGACCGTGACCTTGGTTGGTTTCAAGATTTTGGTGGGGGGGGACGGGGTTGGCGGTGTGATGGTCGGGGATGGCGACGGCGCAAGCGTCGGTTGAGCCGAGGGTTCGAGCGTTGGCTCGGTAGATGGAGGGGGACTCTCACCGAGCTTTTCGCGTGCCGTATTCAAATACCCGTTTACCTCCTCATAGGCTTCTTCCCTAGAAACCATGGGATCTGGAAGAAAGCCTTTATCTAACATGACTTTCATCTCTTCCGCCGCGTCAACCGCTGCCTGATAATCAGGCGCGACTTCCATAAAGAAGTCGTATGCGATGCCATGAGCGTTCCACTTCTTCTTGTGGGACACCCATGTTTCCTCCCAGACGTTTTGGGGCATCTCACCCACTATTTCTGTAGTGAGAATTTTTTTGTAGGTGCCCCCGAATTGCTCCCGACGTGTACCGACTTCGGCAATGACCTGTAATTTATACAGGATAATGTCGAAGTAATACTCGTCGGACTCTTTAAAGCCAGAGGCCTCTATTTTTTCGACACCCGTGTCTATGAGTGCCAATAAGGATATGGCCTCCTCCAAGAGAGCATTATATGGTAACCCCCTGCTGTTGCCAATAACTTCGTTTGCTCGAGAGATTATCTCGAACATTTCCTCTTCGGATAGCGAGGAGGATGTTGCCATACTCGCGTCTTCCGCGTGCAGCTTTGGTGTCATTGAAAAGCCGCTCAGGCACGCCACAACCAACACTAGGGCCAAAACGAACCCCCAAAACCTCTTTACTACTTTTTTCATGGTGTTTCCTCCTAAATAATTGTTTTAAATTATATATCTCACAGTCTTGCATTTTTGCTTTTAGCTATTTTTGAGTTTTTAAAGTTGCCTTTTCCTTTTGCCACAAGCGTGAAATAGCATTTCTTCTTACTTTTTTTTAACCGCTTTTGAATCTGCTTGGGTATTTTCCAACTGTTTTTGTTTTTCTTGATCTGCACAGTCTTTATTTTCTTTTTACCTTGCATAAGTTTTAATGTGTATCCGCTGTTATTTTTGAACAATTTCCACGATGCTTTTTTAGTGGTTAATTTTAAGCCGGTTGGTTTCGCTAGGGCTTTTTTATCGGGCACGCTGTGCCTTGGTTTAGCGGACAGCTTATTTGATGGTTTGTTTGTCGGGCTTGCGGACGGGGTAGCACTCGGTAAAGTCGTAACCAATTCAGGCGGAACATCAAAACTATATTCAAGATTTTTTGTCACAGCATACTTATGAGCAAGTGAATCTTTTCTGCAATAGATGATGACATCAGAATTATCGAATGGGCCAATATTGACGTTATCATTATTGCAATTACCACAAGTTAAGGGATTGCTTGCATAAATATCATGTTTTAAGCAGGTTATGCTATCGGGAATGAATACACTTTTCAGGTGCTCATTCCGCGCAATAAACCAGCTGTCATTGGTGCCGAATGCGTATGAACCGATAAGTTTCACACCGTTGGGAATGGAATAAGAAGGATTAGTTTTTCCCGTTGGATAAGCCAGTAATGTTGTTCTGTTTTTGTCAAACAAGACACCGTCAATACTGGAATACTTAGAATTATTTTCGCTTACCGTTATATTCTTTAATGAGGTGCAGCCTGAGAAGATTCTTGCAGGTATATTCTCTGATGATGAATCATTTCCAATCAGTGACACGCTGCTCGGGATGATTACCGACTCCAAAAGAGAGCAACTTGTGAATGCCAGATTAGCTTTTATATTTATTACGCTGCTCGGGATATTATAGGTCTTGTCTGGTCTTCCTTCCGGATATCTGACTAGCTCCGTTTTTCTCTTGTCAAACAATACCCCATCCAAACCGCTATACATGGTATTGTTTTCCGCAACATTGATTGACTCCAAATACTTACAGCCATTGAAAGCATAGTCGTTGATTTCAATCACGTTTTTGCCAATGGTTACAGATTGCAGCAAATTACAGTCCCCAAAAGCACTACCGTCAATATTCATGATACTATCGGGCATGAGGTAGGTTTTGTCCGGTCTTCCTTCGGGATAGCTCATCAATTTTGTTTGGTTCTTATTGAGCAATACGCCATCTATGCTGCTATATACGGTATTATTCCCTGCTACATTTATTGCAGTTAATGAAGCACTACCAGAGAACAAATTTGATCCAAGTTCAAGAACGGAAGCAGGAATGTTTATTGATGTTATGCCACAATACGAAAAGGCTTGGTTGCCAATAGAATTTACGTTATTCCCGATAGTTATTGCTGTCAGATTAGCGCAGGAAAAGAATGCTGTGTTGCCAATCATTGTTACACTATCTGGCATGACCACGCTAGATAACGAATCACAACTGCGAAAGGCATCCCTGCCAATCTCTGTTACAGGATACCCACCAAGCGTGTCGGGGACCACCACGTCTTCGGCAGAACCGGTATATTCATTGATTCTTGTTTTACCATCGTTTATGGAGTATTCATAATCTCCCTCCGTTTCCGCAGACACTCTTGATACTGACATTGGGAAGAATATCAGCGCCAATGTCGCCGTCAATAAAATACAGAAAAGTTTCTTGTTCATTTTGTTTGTCTCCTCCTAAAATTCTTTGTTTGCATCATCAGGATAGAATATATGTTTTTATCCTTTATTTTGTTACAATGAAGATGTGCTTGAAACTTTACCGAAAACTGCCCGATTGGGATTCCAACACTTTTGCAAAAAAGTAGGATATTTTGCAAGAGTGTTTTCCTTATGAAAACAGCCCTCAAAACACAAAAAACCATGAAATAAGATATTTCATGGCGTCAAAAAAACTATGCAACAAACCCTGATTTATTGCATAACTAAAACAACTTATTAAAGCAAATTGTAGCATATCCACATCCAAAATGCAATTAAAATTTTACAAAATAATCTTATAAAAGTGCTTAAACAAGTTGTTTACTGTCCCTCTTGCTTTCTTTACAATTAAGAACAACAAATGAAAGGAGAGCGTTTTTATGCAAAAATGTCAATATAAAAAAAGTGAACAAGCGTTGAAACTTTTCGGCTACATTCGTGTTTCGATGAAAGATCAGAATGAAGATCGTCAACTGGTTGCATTGGAGCCTTGCGGGATTCCTCCCGCTAACCTATTTATTGAAAAGAAAAGCGGCAAGAATTTTGATCGCCCAGTATATAAACGGTTATTGCGAAAACTGCAAGAGGGAGATTTGTTATACATAAAGTCTATCGACCGCTTAGGGCGTGACTATGCCGAAATTATTGAACAATGGCGTTATCTAACACGAGAAAAAAATATTGATATCAAGGTAATTGATATGCCACTATTGGATACCACAAAATACAAAGACTTGCTCGGCACCTTTATCGCCGATTTGGTCCTGCAAGTGTTGTCTTTTACCGCTCAAATGGAGCGAGAAAATACGTTACAACGGCAAGCTGAGGGTATTGCCGTGGCCAAAGCTAAAGGTGTGGTATTTGGTCGTAAACAATTGAATGTTCCAGATAATTTCGAGACCATCTTCACCCGTTGGCGTGATAAAGAATTAACTAACGAAGAGGCGGCCAAATTGTGCGGGTTTAGTGTGCGGACACTATACAACAAAACGACAGAATGGCGAACGTAAGGCAAAGGAGTTTTCTTGCGGTTATTTTTCCGGTGTCTCACGAATAAACATTTAATGCATATAAGCAAGTGGTGGAGCAATCGGATGGTGTGCGCAATATCAAACAAACCATTAAATTAAGGGGTGGGAGAAAGTTGAGTTAACAAATGATAGTTACATTAAGAATAGATGGATTGGATAAAGTGATGTCTTTGGAGGTTTCCAAAGAACGGGTATACCCTAAATTTTTGTATTACCTATGCGAGAAAATCTTAGCGGTAGACCATAAGGTTGACGATTGGCAAAAATGGTCAATCAAGCTTCGGGATACGGATTGTTTTGTCATAATACAGTTGCAGTCTATGGACAACTGGGACAAAAAATAACCGCTACGTAAAAAACAAAAATCCTTAGCCGCACCATGAGAACCGTTTGCAAAACCACAAGCTTATATGAAAACCAAAAACATTACGTCTCGGTTAGTGGTTCTGTGCCAAAACCGTGTTAACCAGATACGCCAACATATGATTTTTACACTCGCATTTATCTACATTTTACGGGGCTTCCATGATAGCGGGGTCTTGGCTTTGCACCCAAGACCCCGCTATCACAACGTGGAAGATTATTTTGGCTAAAATGTAGATAAATACAATCTATGAATAAACAAGAAAAAAATGAAATAGTATGTATTAAATGGAGTTAGAGTTATAGGGTTGGGAGTCCGTGGAGTGAGGTTGGTTGAGAGGGATTTTCTGGTGTTTCGCGAGCTTGACCGCTGGCGGCACACCCTTAGTCGGCAGATTCATTGGCTTGTCGGTTTTTCCAGTCAGCGCACTTGCGACCGTCGCCTTAAAATGCTTATTGAGGCAGGCTATATTGACAGAAAACATGTCCTTTACGGCGTGCCCAGCTTGTATTTCGTTACTCATGCGGGCAAAAGCCTGATCCATGTCTCCGCCAAGCCGGACAAAATAAAAGTTGACCAAATCGTTCACGATATTGCCGTGGTCGACACCGCCTTATATTTTCTCTTAAAGCGAGGTGTTGCTTTGGCAGACATTACCTCAGAAAAAACCTTGCACCAACAAGATGGCTTCGGGGAGCGCCGACACCGGCCGGATTTTATTTTTACTGACGGCGATCAATGCCACTCTGTTGAAGTAGAATTAACACCCAAGTCCAAAGAGCGCACCCTTAAAAACATAGCCGACAACTTTTTGTCCTACACATCTCAAAACTGGGTGGTTCCGAAAGCTCAGGTAAAGATTATTAGATGGCTGGAAGAGCAATCAACCACTTATCCCAACATTGAGATACTGCCTTTTGAAGATGTGGCGGAATATATCAAGGGATACAAAGCAGGAAGCGGAGGTGGTATCAGCGGAACATAAGTCTTTGAACACAGAACCTTCCACCTATATTGGCAAAAACGGCAATCGGGCGGTCTATACCGCAGATAACGCCAAACATATTTTTATCTGCGGCACTACCGGTAGTGGCAAGACCGTGGTTCTCGGCAACTATATAAAACAGGCTATGGCGCAGGATTATCCCTTGCTTTTGGTTGATGGCAAGGGCGATGTCGGCAGCGGCAGCTTATTAGACATTGTTCGGCGTTTGAATCCCCAAGGGCGCAAGCTTTATGTCATCAACCTAACCGAGCCGGAACAATCCCATGCCTATAATCCTTTTAGGAACACCATTCCGACCGTGGCCAAAGATATGTTGGTCAATTTAACCAATTGGAATGAAGAATACTACAAACTCAATACCGAACGCTATCTGCAACGGCTGGTGCTGCTGTTGAATCAAGCTAAGAGACCCTTGTCTTTTAAGACAATTGTGCGGTATATGTCGGCGCGCAGGTTCAAGGAGTTGTCTGCTGAGCTTTTGAAGTCCGACACCATAGACAAAGAAGCTCATCTCGACAACATGGAACTCTTGGACACCTCCGGCAAAGTTTCCGAAAATTCCATTGCTCGCTTTTCTATAATCGTCGAAAGCGAGTTCGGCCATTTGTTTACCGAAGACGGGGTGGATATTTATACGGCACTGCATGACAACGCCACCATATTGTTTATACTCAATCCCCTGATATACCCCGAACTCAGTCCGCTGTTCGGCCGCTTAATCCTGATTGATGCCAAAAAAGCCATCAGCCGTTTATTTACGGAAGAAAACAAGAGAAGTTTCTTTATATTTGACGAAATCAATGTTTATGCTTCCAAAGCCCTGATAGACTTAGTCAACAAGTCGCGCAGTGCCGAGGTAACCTGTATTTTGGCAACACAGAGCCTGTCGGATTTAAACAGCGCCGAGGACGAAAACTTTACCGAACAGGTTATAGAAAACTGCAACAACTACATTGTCCTGCGCCAGNNAATAGCGCCGTCAATAGCGAAAAGTGGGCTAATATCTTGGGCACCAGAAATACTATGGAGGTTACTTACCAGATGGAGAAGAAAGGCGGCACCACCGTTGACACCGGAATGGGCAGCGCCAAACTGGTGCGGGAATATCTCTATCATCTCGATGATATAAAAATGCTGGGTCAGGGCAAAGCCTTCTTCCTGTCGCGAGATAAAAACCAGCATTGCAAGGTAGAAATTCATAAACCATTTTAAGGAGGTGTTGTAGTTGGATAATTCCAATAATACAACTGATTTTGACGATTTTAACAATGAGGATTTTTTTGTAAAGATTTATCGTTACATTTGGGACGGTTTTATGCCGTTCATCGATAAAAATCCGCTATATTTTGTTTGCTCGCTGATTTATTATATGGTTGCCGTGATGTGGTTTGGTTGGCACTTTGGAGCGTTTATATTTTTTGCTGTTGTTTATATACTCTCAATCGCCTTGGCTTCTTCTCCTCTGGGCGAAAAGCTCTTCCAGTTATTTAACCATGTCCGGCGCTTGGAAACTGCCCAAGAAAAGCAGCTTTTGAGCCCACTGTTTGGGGAAGTCTATGGCAAAGCCAAGGCCCAAAACCCCAATCTGCCCGAGATAGATATTTACATTATCGACTCTATGTCGGTTGACGCTTGTGCTATGGGGTCTCATACGGTTGCCGTTACCAAAGGGGCCATACATACTTTTTCCGAAGCCGAGCTGAAAGCCGTGCTAAGCCATGAAATTGCCCATATCCTAAACAAAAACACTACGGCTCAAATATATACCATGATTGGCAACGGCATTTTTACCTTTTTACTGCTGTCAATAAAATTGCTTTGTTGGCTATGCAACAAGATTGATTCCTTAAAGACGGCGGCCAACATCGTAGAAAAAATCTTTGACGGGTTGGCCTTTGTCTTTTTGTTTCTTATGCAGATTGCACTGGCGGTTAGCGACCGGCAGGCCGAACGCCGCGCCGATGAGTTCGCCATTACCTTGGGCTATGGCGAAGACATGGTGCAAGCCTTGTATTTGTTGGAGAAAATGAGTCTGAGCGGCGAGGGGTCAATCATAGAGAAATTATTGGCTCATCATCCGCGCGTTACCTCGCGGATTGAAAACTTGGAAATCAAGCTGGGGCTGCAATGAGAAGCCGGTAGGTCACCCATCCTCTTAACTCATTATATTTATACTTCACAATTGTTGTAAAGCCTATATAAACGGCTTACAGCCGGACTTGACACCTAATTGCAAAGCAAAATATTCAGCGATTAAGAGGATAAAAGAAAGGTTTAGCCCAATGAAACAATACGACAAAGTTGCAACAATATGCAAAATCAATATACATAGGGGTATCAGATGAAAAGCGTTACTCCTGTTATGCAAAGAAAGGTTAATCTCATGAAAGATTATACAACTGATGAACTGGTCAGCGAGCTAGAACGAAGATACATGCGGAAAAAGAAAAGCGACGTGATTGATTCGCCAGAGAAAGCAGCGGCATTATGTGCTGACATTAGAGATAAAAAGCAGGAGTATTTTGTGGCTCTGCTTCTTGATGGCGGAAATCGCCTGTTAGAGAAACGGGTCATATCAATCGGAACGTTAACGACCAGCCTAGTCCACCCTCGTGAAGTCTTTGCGCCAGCCATTAAAAAGCGAGCTGCTGCTATCATAGTGGCGCATAATCACCCATCGGGAGATGACACGGTCAGCGCGGCAGATTATGAAGTAACCAATAGGCTGAAAGAATCAGGTAGACTGCTGGGGATAATTTTAATTGACCATTTAATCATAACAAAGAGCGGGCATAAGGCAATCGGATTATAATTCCGAACAGCTCCCGTAAACGGTAAACGCCGTTTACGGGAGCTTCATTTATATGACTACATATAATTTATTAAATTAGGGCACTATAATAAATCACTGTTTATTATAATACCCTGTGTTAATCATGCAATATTATAGTGTTTTGCAAATATTACATTGTTCTCTTCCGGATGGTTTTGTTGTTGATTTTTTCCACCCCTGTGCTGGGTAGTGATTGTTAGAACATTTTTCTTCCCAGTGATACACATC
>DBDL01000113.1:0-173 GCA_002293545.1 Lachnoclostridium sp. UBA933
TATATTCTGTTATTACAACACGGAAATGCAAATCCCCTGTATGCATTTCCATGGGTGTAACTGAAAACTCATTCCTGTCATCTGAACACCCCACTTGCGGGATATCCATCTGACAAAAAGCAGTTTTCAGACACACCCTAATATAAAATTTGAGTTTTGAATCCTGATTTACT
>DBDL01000113.1:190-11810 GCA_002293545.1 Lachnoclostridium sp. UBA933
CATATTTCGTTCAATTTTTCAATACATTTTGGTATATTTGGTAGATTTAACATATATTTGTATGTTTGTCTTGTTTATCTGAATCAAATCCTTGTTGAAATGATATTCTTTCTATCTTTTAGTTATTGAATAATTCTTTTTTAGTTCTTCTGTTATCATTGCAGTAATCAATGGAGCAGGTGTTTCTTCATTTTCTGTTTCATTTCCTATTGTAGGTGTAGACGCTTCTTTTTTCTGATTCAGCTTGTACATTTATTTTTGGTACTGATAAGTATGTCCGAATGAATGACATGATTATAAGAACACTTAACCCGAATGATTCATGGAATGCTGCAAGCCAAGAATAAACATACATAATCACGAAAGATTGCTGTTATTCATCATTCACTTAAAAAGTGAACAAGAAGATATAGAAAAAGGCTTCAATTTTTATATAATTTAATCATCACAACAAACAAAACAAAAAACCCGGCGGCGGCTGCCGCCGGGTTTCCTAATTCAAAATTATCGGAATTCGATATAATCAAGGAATGCATCCCATGTACCAATATCTCCCGTACATCTAAGCTCTACTAATTGATTCCCTGTGCCGTGGCTTACATTATTTATTGTATAAACCTGCGGACTGCTTCCGGACAAATTGAAGGTATTTTTGTATACACCGCCAATATATAACGCTACGGTTGCCGTAAGATTGTTGTTGGAACATCCCCGCAATGAAATATTATGTGTCCCTTTTGTAAAGTTCAATGTCTTGCTTACCGATTCATCACTCGCATACAATGCGACTCCTGCAAACGGTGAATTGATTACGTCTGCATATTGACCGGTGATGTCCATCGTATTACAGTATATCCGCGCATTTTCTCCGCTTGGTGCCGTTGTCGGAGGAGTGGTTGGTGTTGGTCCGCCGCCTGTTCCGATTCTTAAATCATTTTGAAGTACCGTAGCGGTACCGCTGCTCTGATATCCTTCAACCGTAAGTGCTGTTTCATATAATTTACCCAAGTTCATGCCCAGGCTTTCCCATTTCCTGAAAAATTCACTGACGGAAACGGTACCGCTTGTACGTTTTGTTCTCCTTACAAACCAATACTGCTCAAATGTCTTTGTCCCTTGAATCGACGGCTGCTGGGTTCTGGTTGATTGATAAACGTCATAAATTCCGCCGTCTATTGAAACATTACCCTTTAATGTTCCGGCACTCGGACGCCAACTGCCCCAACTCTCTACGATGTAATACTCGACGAGCGGATCAACCGTCCAGCCATAGACACACAAATAGGAATTGCCGTTCGGCGCATAGTTCACATTAAAGTCCAGTTCAATTTCACCAATCTCTTCATGTGGTTTGTTCGGATTAAACTTTTTCCCTTTACGGAACAAAGCATTTCCGATATTACTCCACGAACATGAAAATGTACCGCCGTCAGTCAGCGTCATACTTGTGGTTCCGTAATCTTTCCAAAGCTCAAAATCGTAACCGTCATGTGTTCCGATTTGACTGTTGGTAATCGTAACCGGTGTCGCCGCTTCCAGATTAACTTCTGCTAACACGAATGCAGAACAGATTACCATTGCCAGAAACAAACCGATAAATCTTTGTTTTCTTTTCTTGTTCATTTTAAATCCCTCCAATTTTTATTTCAGATAAATAATATGACTTCATTTTGCACGTTTCAATATTTATCTGTTTGTCCATATTCTACTTGATAATCCATTATTTGTCAAGTATTTTTATCATATAATGTTATAATATGTTTTATATTTACTTATTTGTCGAAATATTTTTTCTTGTTTTCGATATAATCTTACATATAAGTCATCAAGAAATTTATGTTTTACTTTGCTTCGCGGGCAGGGATTTTCCATCCAATAAAAAAGCAGGCATCAGCGGAAACAATGTTTCCGCCGGAGCTTGCTCCATAGACAAATAACTTCCCGATTACATAAATCAAAAGGTCATCGTTTCAATACTTTTTTCACTACCTCGACAAACTCATCATTTCTTCGTGTCTTACGATAGATATTTATAATCTGTTCCAAGGCGTCTTCTGTTTTTAGTCCCCCTAATGCCTTCCGAATCAAGGAAACCGCTTCCTGTTCCCTCGGCGTCAGCAGCAAATCCTCACGTCTGGTACTTGACTTTCAGATGTCAATAGCGGGGAAAATTCGTTTTTCGGACAATTGTCTGTCTAATACAAGCTCCATATTTCCGGTTCCTTTAAACTCTTCAAATACGACATCATCCATTCGGCTGCCTGTTTCGACAAGTGCCGTTGCCAGTACGGTAAGACTGCCGCCTTCCCGCATATTCCGTGCCGCTCCGAAAAATCGTTTTGGCATATGTAATGCCGCCGGGTCCAAACCGCCGGATAATGTCCGTCCGCTTGGCTGTACTGTCAGATTATATGCTCTGGCAAGCCGGGTAATACTGTCAAGTAAAATCACGACATCCTGACCGTGTTCCACAAGACGCTTTGCCCGCTCAAGAACCATTTCGGATACTCTTTTATGATTTTCCGGAAGTTCATCAAAGGTAGAATAGATTACAGCAACGTTTTTGCCTTCAATGGATTCTTTGATGTCGGTGACTTCTTCCGGACGTTCGTCAATCAGCAATACGATTAAATTCATCTGGGGGTGATTATTGGTAATGGCTTTGGCTACTTGCTTCAGTAACGTAGTTTTTCCGGTTTTCGGCTGAGATACAATCATCCCTCTTTGCCCTTTCCCAATCGGTGCAATCAAATCCATCATTCTCATAGAAATACCTGCGCCGGGTGTTTCCAAATGAATCCTGACATTCGGAAAAATAGGCGTCAAATCCTCAAAACGCTTACGTTTTCTGGCAGTTTCCGGGGGGTATCCGTTTACCTTTGTCACATAAAGAAGCGCACTGAATTTTTCATTTTGCGTCTTGATACGTATGTTCCCCACAATCATATCTCCGGTCCGAAGATTCAGCCTCCGGATAATCGTCGGTGATACATAAACATCATTTTCGCCCGGTAAATAATTGTCACACCGGACAAAGCCATAACCATCTGCTAAGACTTCCAGTATGCCGCTCTTTACAATACCGCTGTCCATTTCCGCCATCTCTGACTGTGATAAATTATCCTTTGAACGCTTTTCTTTTCCTTCACCGGATTTTGTATCGTGCCCCTTTGCCTCGTCATTTTTCATTTCGCTCACTTTTCTTCTGCTGCTCTTTGTTCCGGTTTCTTTTCTTTCGTTATTTTCTGCTTCGGATTCTTTTACTGCGCTGCCCTTTATTTCATTTTTCATTTTCTCTTGAACGGATTCTCTTTCTTTGGCTTCTTTTTGCTTTTCTTTCGTAAACTTCTCAACTTGATTCAGCAACTCAATTAATTCCTGTTTACGCATCGCAGACACGTTTTTTATCCCTTTTGACTTTGCTTCCTCTTTTAATTGCTTAATTGTCAAATTCTCAAAATCCATGTAGATTGTCCTTTCTTATTTGCGAATTTACTTGCATTTATTATTTCTTCTTGGGGAAATAAGCAGATGTAAGATATACTTTCTAGACTTGTAAAAAAATTATGCTATTATTATACAATAAAAAAAAGGGGCATGCAACCCCTTTTTAACGCCTTTTCCAAAACCGAATTTTACACGGTATCCCTTTATTCATTTCTTATAATGCAATTCCATTTTTTTTCATGAGCATTCTTGCGCTTTCTAAGGAATCTGCTCCGGTTTTATTTTTAATCGGCGCAAATTCTTTTTCCCGGTCAACTTCAAAGGACAAGCAATGATCCATCATGTGAATCATATCCAAAACAAGCAGTTCAAACTTATAGCCGTTTGGCTCTTCCGGCGTGATCCATTCTTTATTTTCATCCATATACGGTACTTTCTTGCGGACAACATGAATCTTTAAATTTTCATTCATGATTTTTGTCAGTGTATCGACCCGAAACAAATAATTCAATATCACACCGTAATTATATGATAATCTGCCGTCTTTTCCACGGGAATGTATCATTTCATCTGTCATTTCATAATACTCTACAATGGAGGGTCTGCCGTCCTCCAAACAGAGAACGCCGACTTTTTCATTGGCATCTGCTTTTGCGACCACTTTGGCACCGCAAATGCAGTCTGCGTCATATACCGCACCAATAAAAACCGGATCGGCTATTCTTTGAAGAACATTGTCTACCGCAAACACATTTAGGTACTCAACCCCAAGATTCTTAAGTACCGGAAGATAACCGGCTTTATCCATAGAGGAAAACCAACCGCCGTTTCCATTCGGCGAAGTAACGATTCTTCCTTTGTCCTGCATAAATATTTTCCCGTCATACCCGGCACTGAGAGCCATTTCCTGCAGAAAAAAATATACGGCATCCCTGTCATATCCAAAATAATCATGTTCTTCAAAAAACGCTCTTGTATCTTTATCATTTTTCTCACTTGTCATGATAAAAAGCGGGATACTGTTTCCGGTCTTTTCTGTCACATCCATTAAATTATAAATCAATTGTTCAAAAAGATATAATTCTTTTGTTACTCCGACATTCAGCATTCCTTTCGGCTTATCAAACCCAAGCCGGGTTCCCTGACCGCCCGCTAATAATACTGCCCCGACTTTGCCCTGTTTTATCATTTGGGTACCGAGCGTTTCATAATGATCTCTTTTTTCTTCGATTTGTTCCAATGTTAAAGCTCCCAGCGGCTCCAGTTTTCCTCTTATGTCCTGAGCCGTTCCCTTTTCGATGAAATCAAGCAGCGACAAATCCAGTTCATCAATT
The DNA here is from genome assembly GCA_002293545.1 of Lachnoclostridium sp. UBA933. Lineage (GTDB taxonomy): Bacteria > Bacillota > Clostridia > Lachnospirales > Lachnospiraceae > UBA933. The sequence goes on from DBDL01000113.1 coordinate 4,972, forward strand.
TGCTTCAATAATCCCTCTTGTACTTCCGGCGTTAAATCTTGAAAATACTTCAATATATATTCTTGTGATTTTGCCGCCAATTTTTGTTTTGCTTCTTCATATGTCATAACCTGTTTTCCTCCTGATTTACGTTATTATAAAACACTATAGGCAACGTCTTAAAATCTTCTCATATTATACCCCGTATGCCATTGAAATGCAAATATCTTATTGATGCGTTTTTGCTGAAATTGCATTTTTACTGTTTTCGTGTTATTATGGTTTTTGCACATTAACACATTAATATATATAAAACAAACCAATATCTATGGGAGGATGTATGACAAAATCAGAAGAAGCATTAAAACTCCATGAGGAATGGAACGGTAAAATAAATACAACAGCCAAGTGCCCGGTTGCTTCCGGAAAAGACTTAGCGATTGCGTACACACCGGGGGTTGCGGAACCTTGTAAAAAAATAGAAGAAAACAAGGAGGAGGCTTACCGTTATACAATCAAATCCAACACGGTTGCCGTGGTTTCCGACGGGAGTGCCGTACTCGGCTTGGGAAATATCGGTCCTGAGGCTGCTCTGCCGGTAATGGAAGGGAAAGCGGTTTTATTTAAGCAATTTGGAAATATCAATGCCTTTCCAATCTGTCTGGATACCCAGGATACGGAAGAAATCATAAAAACAGTCGCAAATATTGCCCCTGCTTTCGGCGGAATCAATCTGGAGGATATCTCCGCTCCGCGGTGTTTTGAAATTGAAACCCGGCTGAAAGAACTGCTTTCTATTCCGGTTTTTCACGACGACCAGCATGGTACGGCAATTGTTGTATCCGCAGGAATTACCAATGCGTTAAAAATAGTGAAAAAGAAAAGGGAGGACTGCCGTATCGTCATAAACGGCGCCGGTTCTGCAGGAATTGCCATTACAAAACTGTTATTATCAGACGGTTTCCGCCATATTACCTTTTGCGGAAGAAAGGGGATTATGACAGAGCAGACGCCGAATATCAACTGGGCGCAAAAAGAAATGATGACCGTCACAAATCTGACGAAGAAAACCGGTTCTTTGAAAGACGCCCTCACCGGTGCGGATATTTTCATCGGGGTTTCTGCTCCGGGTCTTTTAACGGCGGAAATGGTTTCCGTCATGAATCATGACGCTGTCATATTTGCCTTGGCAAACCCGGTTCCTGAAATTATGCCGGACATTGCCAAAGCTGCCGGCGCAAGGATTGTCGGAACCGGACGTTCAGATTTTCCGAATCAGGTAAATAATGTCCTGGCTTTTCCCGGTATCTTTAAGGGCGCATTGGAAAGCCGGGCAAAACAAATTACAGAAGAAATGAAATTATCCGCCGCCTCGGCGATTGCCTCTCTTGTATCCGAAGATGAACTGAATGAAAATTATATCATGCCGGAAGCATTTGACCCGCGTGTTGCAGACGCCGTAAGTGAGGCTGTTAAAAAAGCGGCTGACTGAAAAACGCAGCCGCTGAAGTTTACATAGAACAGAAAGGAACTGTGCCATGCCCAAAGAACCGATCACTATTTATAAATTGATTATCTTATATATGCTTGTTAAGGTTCAGATTCCTTTGACCAGTCAGACGGTTTCCGAATATATTTTGGGCCGCGGATATACAAATTATTTTAATCTTCAACTGGCTTTCCATGAGCTTCTTGAAGCGGATTTGATTGAATACGATACGACTTATAAAACCACTTATTATCAATTGACTCCGAAAGGACAGGACACCCTGCAGTTGTTTAAAAGCCAATTGTCTTATGAAATCCGCTTGGAAATAGAGGCGTTTCTGAAAGAAAACCAACATGTAATTATGGAAGAATTGTCAGTTTTTACGAATTACGGACGTCTGCCTAACGGTGAATATGAAACAATTCTGGAAATCAAAGAATACGGGCAATCCCTTATGAAATGTAATCTGACCGTTGCAACAGAAAAGGATGCCGCCGCTATATGCAAATCGTTTGAAGAAAAAAAAGAAGAGGTCTATCAATATATGATCAGAACTCTTCTTAATGAGTAATCTGTCTATCCGGTAAATGTCCGTTCAAGCAATCAATTGGTCCGCTAAATTGCTTTTCTTGCGAAAATCGCTTGATTCAATGAGTAGATGACTGCCGATAATACCAAACATGCCCCAATCTGCATAAGGATATTGGAGTTGAAAATAATTAAGTTAAAAAACCAGACCAATGCCGATCTTAATGGTGCAATCGGAGTAAATACAGAGATAACGGCAACAATCACGGCGTCTGTTACCCAGCCGTACCATTTACCCTGAATAGCTGTCAGCGTGTGTATTGATACCGCTAACAGCAATAAGAATGCAAATTGCTGAAAGAATGCTATCACTGCACCATGCTGAATCCATCCAAATACATAAAGGGTATTCAGCGTTTCCCCGCTGTAATAAGTCAATACCATCTTTTCATACGTAAAGTATAATATTACTCCTATCACTGATATGACTGCCGCCATAATGACATATGTCAGGGCATTCCCCATAAAGAAATCTTTCCGTTTCCCGCCGAGATTCATAAATCTGTGAAAGTGCATAGAAGGAATAACGATGGCACTTACTATCAGGAAAAGGTATAAGTAATTTCCGGTTGCTGCATTTGCAGATTCTGCTCCCGGAAAGATATCAAACTGGTATAATATGATATATACGATATCCTGGAGTGTTACGATTCCGAGCGGAATCAGTGTGTACATGTAAGCCAGTTTTACATTAGTTATATTTGTTTTTGCCACGGTCAGTGATTTATTTGTCATTTTCGTTTCCTCCTACGATATTAATAAAGAAATCCTGCAAGCTCATTCGGTCAATTGCCACTCCCTCCGACGGGGTTACTCGTTTTTTATCATAAATATATGCGGACATAACACTCCCCATTGTCGTTTTTCCGATACAATTCAAGCTGCTTATCATCGGTTCAATGACATTTGCCAAACCGGATACCCGATATGCTTTTTCATCAATTTCTTCAATACCTGTTTCCATAAGTATACTGCCGCTCTCAATAATGATTAACCGTTCGGTTACTTTCGCAATCTCGTCAATCAGATGTGTCGATACAATGATAATCCTTGGGTGCTGTACATAACTTTCATATAGCAATGTGTTAAACTGATTCCGCATGATGGCATCAAATCCCAGGGTCGGCTCGTCAAGCAATATGATTTTGGATTGATTCGCCAGTGCTAAAATGGTAGTCAGCATCGTTTTCATCCCAAAGGACAGTTGCTTATATTTTTTATTGAGGTTCAAATCAAACTGCCTCACCATTTTCATTGCAAAATCATGGTCAAAACCCTCTTGTAACTTAGCGGCAGTATCAATCAAAGAGGATACTTTCATATTGAACTGTACGGAATTCCCTTCGATAAAGTTTACTCCCTCCGGCATATGCCCCGGTGAGATATGATTGCCGTTTACAATAATTTCACCGTCCGTCGCCGCAATATGTCCGGCAAGTAATTTCATAAACGTCGTTTTTCCGGCTCCGTTTCTTCCGAGCAGGCAGTAAAGACCGTCTTTGGGTATAGACAGATTCATATGATTGACTGCGGTTACTTTTCCATATACTTTTGACACATTTGAAAATTTAATCATTCTTTTTCCCTCTCTCCTTTTGTTGATTTGTAAAATCCTGTGAACTTACCTCCGCTTGTTTTTTAATTAAACGAATCAATTCGTCGGTTGGAATACCAAGTGTTTTGGCTTCGTTAAGTACGGTTATCATCGTTTGATTTAAAAAAACATCTTTCCGTCTTTTTATGATTTTTTCCTTCGCCCCCTCTGCCACACACATACCAATCCCCCTTTTCTTATATAAGATTTCTGCGTCGGTAAGCTTGCTTACCGCTTTTACTGCCGTCGTCGGATTAACCGAGTAGATTTTAGCTATTTGTGTTGTGGATATGATCAAGTCATTGATATGATATACATCTGTAATAATATCATTTTCGATAATCTCCATAATCTGGATAAAAATCGGCTGATTTTGATCGATTACAATCACCTCCTCTTGAGTTAATTTGTTGATGACTTAACTAATTAACTAAATAATATCATGGATTATATTCATTGTCAAGAGGAATCTGCGAACTCTATTATAAAAGCGCAAAACGTTGTTTTTCTTAATAAGATAACCTATTCGTCAATCAATATTCCCGCAATAAATCCATCATTGCCGACGACCGCGGTTTTATACCAATATGATATAAAAAAGGGAGCCGTCCAAGGCTCCCTTTTTTATATTTACCTATCACTTCCGGATATAAATTTTCAGCACAAACGGTACCACCCTCCCTGCACTTGTTTCTGCGCTCACTCCCCAATCGTCTGAATATAATGCTCCACATACTCCCAAATCTCATCTTTCCCCTCTTTTGAAACAGCAGAAAACGGGATTACGGGAGTGTCGGGAATCAAATCCATTCCTTTGCGAATGACATCTATCTGTTTCCGCCTTTTTGCCTTGCTTATTTTATCCGCTTTGGTTGCAATAATCAGCGGATTCAACCCCATTCCGGTCAGCATCCTGTATGTATCCGCGTCTTTTTTCATCGGGTCATGGCGGATATCAATCAACAAAAAGATAACCCGCAGTGATTTGGAATGTTCGAGATACTTTCGTATCATTACGCCCCATTTTTCTGCCACTTGCTTTGAAATCNNGGCAACTTATCGCCCTTCGTAAAGACGACGAGGCGCGGCATGTCCAGACGATCCAGCCACTCGATCAACTCCTCGTCCGCGGCAAGCGGCCCGTGGCGAAAGTCGATCAGGTGTACGACAAAGAGAATCTGCCGGTCGTCCCCGAAATATTGGTCGATCAACCGCCACCAACTCTCGCGTTCGTCCCGGCTTCGCGCGGCATATCCGTAACCCGGCAGATCGACGAGGTAGCATTTGTCTTCCACATTATAATAATTGATGGTCTGCGTCTTGCCCGGCTGGGATGAAATCCTTGCCAGAGATTTCCGGTTAATCAGCACATTAATCAGGGACGACTTCCCAACGTTCGATCGTCCCCAGAATGCCATTTCTATTTTATTGTTTTCCGGCAGTTTGCTTGTGATTCCGCAAACGGTTTCCAATTCTACGCGCACAGCGACCACCTCAATACTTCTTCCATTTTTGACACGAAAATGATTTCCAAACCGTCGGTGATTTCTTCTTCCAATTCATCGACATCCGGTCTGTTTTTCGCCGGAACGATAACATTTTCGATTCCCGCGGCTTTTGCCGCCAGCATTTTTTCTTTCAATCCGCCGATTGGCAAGACCCTGCCGCGTAAGGTTACTTCTCCGGTCATTGCCACGTTTGCCGACACCGGAATTCCGGTAATCGCGGAGTAAAGTGCCGTCGCCATCGTAACACCTGCCGACGGTCCGTCTTTCGGTACGGCACCCGCCGGTACATGCAGATGAAAATCATGCTCCGAAAAATATTTCCCGTCCCGTTTATGGCGGCTTTCAACCGAACGGATATAACTAAGGGCAATCTTTGCCGATTCTTTCATCACATCTCCGAGATGTCCGGTCAGTTCAAGCTTGCCTTTCCCCTGCATGATGTTGACTTCGATTTCCAATGTGTCGCCGCCGACTTTTGTCCAAGCCAGCCCGCGTACAATGCCTACGGCGTCGGTTCGGTTTATTTTATCAAACAGATACTTTTTCTTCCCTAAAAAATCTTCGATGTTTTTCCCCGATACCCGAATCTTTGCCTCCGGGGCTTCGATGATTTGTTTGGCTGTCTTTCGGCATATCTTTCCGATTTGACGTTCGAGCGAACGTACTCCCGCTTCTTTCGTATACGAGCTGATGATGTCATTCAGCGCCTTTTCACTGATGGTCAGTTGTTTTTTTATCAGACCGTTTTTCTTTAGCTGCTTTGGCACAAGGAATCCCTGCGCTATGTGAAGCTTCTCATTTGCCGTATAACCGGATACATCAATCAATTCCATACGGTCAAGCAGCGGTCTTGGAATCGTATCGACCGTATTGGCAGTGCACATAAATAACACTTCCGACAGGTCTACCGGCAGTTCTACATAATGATCTACAAAATTCTGGTTTTGCTCCGGGTCCAATACCTCCAGCAGTGCCGATGAGGTATCCCCGCGGTAATCCTTACTCACTTTATCAATTTCATCCAGTAAAATCAATGGATTTTTTACTTTTGCTTTCCTTAATCCTTCAATCAGCCGTCCGGGCAGTGCCCCGACATATGTTCTGCGGTGTCCCCGGATTTCTGCCTCATCATGCATCCCGCCAAGACAAATCCGGATATATTCCTTTTCAAGCGAACGCGCTACCGATTTGGCAATAGAGGTCTTTCCTGTTCCGGGAGGACCGACAAGACAAACAATCGGACTTTCTCCTTTACCGGTTAAAGTACGCACGGCTAAAAACTCTAAAATGCGCTCCTTTACTTTTTGCAGTCCATAATGGTCTTCTTCCAGTATTTTTTCCGCATTTTTTAAGTCATTATTGTCAATCCCCATCTTCTCCCAAGGAATACTTAATAATGTTTCGATAAACCCCCGTGCTACCACATACTCCGATGAATTACTCGGAATCGTACGCAGCGANNACTTCTTCTTCTATTTTATCATGTACTTCGCTGTTACATTCCAGCTCATTTAACTGTTCAGCAAATTTATCCGCTTCCTCTTCCTCGGAGCTGTCACCAAGTTCTTTGCGGATTACTTTTAACTGCTCTCTTAAATAATAATCTTTTTGGTTTTTTCCGACCTCTTCTTTTACCTTTTTTTGAAAAGAGGATTGGATTTTCGATATTTCAACCTCATTG
>DBDL01000182.1 GCA_002293545.1 Lachnoclostridium sp. UBA933
TGTCAACACTTTTTTTGTTTTTTTTAATTTATTTGAATTTATTCAACATTGACCGATTTTTTGCCTTTTCATGAAATGGGTTCAAGTCATTGCAAAGATAAAATGAAGGCTTTTATTTATTGGCTTGAAAAACATTATTTTATTTGAGAATGCACTCGATTTTTCCTTTCTCCATCTCATGTACCAGATCACACAAAAAATAGTGCACCAGTTTCTCACTGATGCACTATTTTGATTCACCGATATATAAACAATGATTTCAATGGAGTTACTCTGACTCTTCTCCCTCCATCAGCACTAAATCCTCTTCGGAAAATTCCATTTCTTCTTTTTCACTATTGTGAAAACTTTCTTCTTCCTCTTCTTCTATTTCATTTTCCTCTGTTTCATCATTTTCTGTTTCATCATCGTTTGATTTGCCGTCTTCTGTTTCACTTTCTTTTTCGTCTTCCTCCAACTCATCCTCGGCATCATCGTCATATGCTAATTTCTTCAATTCTTCCTCGTTCTCGGCGACGGATATATTGGCATTTCTTCTATCCTCCTCGTCGATAACCGGCGGTTCCAAACTATCAACCAAATCACTGTGTAATTTGATTTTGCGATAGTGCTTCATTCCGGTACCCGCAGGAATTAATTTACCGATAATTACATTTTCCTTTAATCCAATCAGAGGATCTACCTTTCCCTTAATGGCAGCTTCCGTAAGAACCTTGGTGGTTTCCTGGAAAGATGCCGCGGATAAAAATGAGTTTGTTGCCAAAGAAGCTTTGGTAATCCCCAGCATAACCGCTTTTCCTTCCGGAACTTCCATTTCACTTTCGGTCAAGTCCCTGACCGCATCATCAAAATCAATGGAATCGACAAGCGTTCCCGGTAAGAAACTTGAGTCGCCGTTATTCTCAATACGGATTTTTTTAAGCATCTGGCGTACAATGATTTCTATATGCTTATCATTGATTTCTACACCTTGCAGGCGATATACACGCTGTACTTCACGAATCATGTAATCCTGAACGGCACGAATTCCTTTGATTTTCAGTATGTCGTGGGGATTTACACTTCCCTCGGTCAGCTCGTCGCCGGCTTCTAGCTCCTGTCCGTCCGAAACTTTAATACGGGAGCCATAAGGGATTAGATATGCCTTGCTCTGTCCGGCTTCGGTATTAGTTATTACAACCTCACGCTTTTTCTTCGTATCACGTATTTCTACCCTGCCGTTAAACTCGGAAATAATCGCAAGTCCTTTCGGTTTTCTTGCTTCAAAAAGTTCTTCGACACGGGGAAGACCTTGGGTAATGTCATCTCCCGCCACGCCTCCTGTATGGAACGTACGCATCGTAAGCNNTCGCCGATGGATTGGGCGGCAATGATACCGACAGCCTCACCGACTTGTACCGGCTCTCCGGTCGCCATGTTGGAACCGTAGCATTTTGCGCAGACACCCACACGTGATCTGCAGGTCAAAGTAGTACGGATTTTAACTTTTGCACGGTCGCCGGCATCAATCATTTCTTTCGTTGCTACAATACGCGCCGCACATTTGGGCGTAATCATATGGTCTTTTTCCACAATACAGTCACCGTTATCGTCATAGATCGCGTCACAGGAGTATCTGCCTGTAATACGTTCTTCCAGACTTTCAATCATTTCTTTGCCGTCCATAAATGCACTGATCCACATTCCGACCGGCTCTTCCTGTCCGTCACAGCAATCGGTTTCCCGGATAATCAAATCCTGTGACACATCCACCAACCGTCTTGTTAAATATCCGGAATCCGCCGTACGAAGCGCCGTATCGGACAATCCTTTTCTTGCCCCGTGGGCAGAAATAAAATACTCCAGCACGTCAAGTCCCTCACGGAAATTGGACTTGATCGGANNCAATCCGCGCATACCGGCAAGCTGTTTAATCTGCTTGTCGGAACCACGCGCTCCCGAATCTGCCATCATAAAGATATTATTGTATTCATCCAGTCCGTCGAGAAGCGCTTCGGTGATTTTATCATCTGCCTCTTTCCACGTTTCGATTACCGCTTTATAACGTTCTTCTTCGGTTAAAAGCCCGCGGCGGAATTTCGCCGAAATCAATTCCACGGTATCTTCCGCTTCTTCAAGATACTGCTTTTTCTCCTCCGGCACACTCATATCCGATATGGAAACGGTCATTGCCGCTTTGGTCGAATAATTATATCCCAATGTTTTTATCGCATCAAGCGTTTCCGCTGTTTTTGTTGCTCCCAGTGTTTCAATACATTTCTCAAGAATTTTCTTCAGCCCGTTTCTTCCTACATGGAAATCAATCTCTAAATCCAAGAATTTTTCCGGATCGGTGCGGTCTACAAAGCCTAAATTCTGACTGATGATTTCATTGAAAATAAAACGTCCTAACGTAGATTCGATTACCCGGCTTTCTTTCTTTCCCTCCGGATTGATTCCGAAACATTTTACTTTGATTCTGGAATGCAGCGTAATATCATGATTCTCATAGGCAATCAATGCCTCGTTCACATTGCGGAATCCTTTTCCCTCGCCCTTTACATTCTTGCGCTCCTGCGTAAGATAATAAATACCCAAAACCATATCCTGTGACGGAACTGCCACCGGACC
>DBDL01000016.1 GCA_002293545.1 Lachnoclostridium sp. UBA933
GGGATATAAAATATAATTTATATCTATTAAAGATAGTTAATGAACGGCTGTCGGCTGCTGGATTTTCGGGTCATAACCCGAATCGACAAGTGCCTGTATGATTTTTTCTTTATGCTCATGACCGAATGCTTCCATCGTGATTGTCAGCTCAACCGCCGCATTCCGATTGATACTGACAAACTGGTTATGCTCCAGGCGGATAATATTTCCCTGACTTTCGGCAATGATACCGGAAACCGCCAAAAGCTCGCCCGGTCTGTCCGGAAGCAGAACCGATACCGTAAAGACACGTTCCCGCTGTATCAATCCATGCTGTACGACGGAAGAAACCGTTATCACGTCCATATTTCCGCCGCTTAATATACTGACGATTTTCTTCCCTTTACAGTCAATCTGCTTGAGTGCGGCAACCGTCAGCAAGCCTGAATTCTCAACTACCATTTTATGATTTTCCAGCATATCCAAAAAGCTTACGATCAAATCCTGGTCCGGTACGGTCATGACGCTGTCAACATTTTTCTGTACATAGGAAAATATATTTTCTCCCGGTTTCTTAACCGCCGTACCATCGGCAATGGTATCAATCTCCGGCAGGGAAACAACCTTTCCCGCCTCTAAGGAAGCTTTCATACAGCTTGCCCCCTCCGGCTCCACACCGATAATCTTTATACTCGGATTCAATAATTTTACCAGCGTCGATACCCCGGAAATCAATCCGCCGCCGCCAATCGGTGCCAGTATGATATCCACGGTAGGCAGCTCCTTAATAATCTCCATGGCAATGGAACCTTGTCCTATCGCAATATCTTCGTCGTTAAACGGGTGGATAAATGTATACCCTTCTTTTTCTGCCAGCCCGGTCGCCAGTGCATAGGCGTCATCATAAACATTACCGTGCAGAACCACTTCCGCACCGTAGGATTTTGTACGGTTTACTTTGATAAGGGGGGTTGTCTGCGGCATAACAATCACAGCCTTGCAGCCGAATACTTTCGCCGCATAGGCAACGCCTTGTGCATGATTTCCGGCGGATGCAGTAATCAGTCCCCTCTCCCGTTCTTCTTCCGAAAGGGTACTGATTTTGTAATAAGCGCCCCTTACTTTGTATGCACCGGTATACTGCATATTCTCCGGTTTAAAATAAACCTTCCCTCCGGTTGCTTCACTGTAAGGTTCGCTGTATATTAGATTCGTCGGCAGAATGACCTCCTGTACCCGGTCATATGCTTCTTCAAATTTGTCAATTGTCATTTTGCTTCTTCCTTTAATTTTAAAATCTATTTTTAAAAAGAGTATGAATCAAACATTCTACTGCTCAAACAGGGCATTTACAAAGTCCTCGGCGTCAAAACGGTGTAAATCATTGATTTGCTCGCCGATTCCGATATATTTTACGGGAATATCCAATTCCGACTGTATGGCAATCGCGATTCCGCGTTNNGGTCCCGTCGAGCTTCGTCAGGATAATACCCGAAACATCGGCAACTTCACTGAACTGTCTTGCCTGTGCCAAGGCATTCTGCCCTGTCGTTCCGTCCACTACAATCAGTGTTTCCAAATGCGCCTCACGGTACTCTCTTTCCACAATCCGGCGTATCTTTTTTAATTCCTCCATCAGATTTGTTTTATTATGAAGCCTGCCGGCAGTATCGCATAATAAAATATCCGTATTATGTGCTTTGGCAGAACTGACGGCATCGAATACAATTGAGGCGGGGTCCGCACCCTCCTGACCGGCAATGATATCCACTTTGGCGCGCGATGCCCATTCGCGCAATTGCTCAATCGCCCCGGCACGGAACGTATCTGCCGCCGCAACCATTACTTTTTTCCCTTTCGTTTTAAACTTTCCGGCAAGCTTTCCGACGCTTGTCGTTTTGCCGACACCGTTGACACCGATGACGAGGACGACGGATTTTTCATTTTCAAAGGAATAGGCGTCTTCATGAACACTCATCTGTTCTTTTATCGTTTTTATAAGAAGCTCTTTGCTTTCCGCCCGTTCCTTTATTTTTTCCTCTTTCACCTTTTCCCTTAATTGGTCAATAATCAGTGTTGTCGTATTGATACCCAGATCAGCCATAATCAAAACTTCTTCCAGCTCTTCATAAAAGTCGTCGTCAATTTCCGAATACCCGCTGAATAATGAATCGATTCCCGACAATAAATTCTGACGGGTTTTCGATAACCCTTTCATTAACTTTCCAAAAAAGCCTTTTTTCTCTTCCATTGATATCTCCATTCCTTTTGTTTATTCTGCTTCAATAAGACTGACCGATACACGCGTGGAAACACCTTTTTCCTGCATCGTGATGCCGTATAGGACATCCGCAGCCGACATGGTTCCCTGTCTGTGCGTTATAACAATAAACTGTGTTGTCTTTGAAAGCTTATGCAGGTATTTAGCATACCTCTTTACGTTGGAATCGTCAAGTGCCGCTTCAATCTCATCCAGCAGACAAAAAGGCGATGGTTTCAGATTTTGGATGGCAAATAATAAGGCAATTGCCGTCAGCGCACGTTCTCCGCCGGACAGCTGCATCATATTTTTCAGCTTCTTGCCGGGCGGCTGTGCAATAATTGTAATCCCGGCGCTTAAGACATCCGTTTCTTCATCGGTAACCAGTTCAAGTGTTCCTTTTCCGCCCCCGAACAGCTCCTTAAATACTTTGTCAAACTGGGTACGGATTTCCGCAAACTTTTCTTCAAACCGGGCTTTCATCTCCTTGTCCAGTTCCAAAATCAAATCTCTGAGTACCGCTTCGGAATCAACCAGATCATCATGCTGCAATTTTAGTGTTTCATAGCGTTCTTTTACGCTTTTGTAGTCCTCAATCGCATTGACATTGATATCTCCCAATTCACGAAGGGCATTTCTGGTATCCGAAATGATACTTTTTCTTTTGGTATAGGCAATCCCGTCCTCCGCACGGTATTGTCTGGAACCGATATAAGTAAGCTCATATTCGTTCCATATATAGTCTGTCTGGGATGCGTTTTTTTCATCCAGCTTTTCTTCTTTTGCCTGCAAACGAATCAGTTCTCCGTCAAGCTGACTGATATGATCGGCTTGCTCATCCCGTTTTTCAAAAAATTTCCTCTGCTCTTTCAATAACATATCGCGTTCTGCGGTACCATTCTCTATAAATTCTTCGCGTTCCCTGACGGAGGTATGAATCTTTTCGGTCTTTTCTTTCAGCATACGGATGGAGGTTTCCATTTCCGCCGCTTTTTCGTCGGAATGACTGTAATCCTCTACAAAGGAAAAATGTTCTTCTTCATAATCATTCAATGTGTTTCTGGCACGTGTCAGATTCTCCAGAATAAAACCGGTCTGCTGCTCAAACGCAGAATACTCAAGCTGTCTGTCCGCCGATAATTTCACACACTTTTTTTCTTCCTTCCGTTTCTGTTCCAATCGGTTATTTAATGCCTCAATGGTTTCTTTATTTTCTTGGTTTTTGAGCTTATTTTCTTCCAGGCTCTGCTTGATTCTTTCTATTTCTTTCTGAAGAGCAAGGTAGGCTTTTTCAATTTCCTGTCCTTCTTTCTCCAACAAACCGCTTTCCGAATCCAACTTATCCCTCCGCCGGATTGCCTGTTCGTATTTCATGCTGTATGTATTCTCACTCAACTGCAAATCCCGGTATTCGGTTTCTTTCTGCTCAATGCTTTTTTGATGCTCCGCTCTTTTTTCCTTGAGTGTTTTCATCAAACCCCTGCATTCTGTCATTTCTTTCTCAATGGAACTCATCTGTTCTTTTAGTGCGTCGATTTCACGATGACGCCCCAGCAGATTGCCGGAATACTTATACGCACCGCCGGAAAGAGAACCGCCCGGATTCACCAGCTCACCCTCAAGCGTGACAATCCGCAGGGAATACCGGTATTTTTTCCCCAATGCCAAGGCATGGTCAATCGTGTCAACGACAATAAACCTGCCGAGTAAATAACGGATTAAGCCGTCATATTTTGTATCATTCTTCACAAGGGATACGGCATTTCCGATTACACCCTCCTCATGGTACACTTCGGTATTTGTTTGATTTTTGGGACCGGATACGGTCGTCAGCGGTAAAAAGGTGGCACGCCCGTATCGGTTTTTTTTCAAGTACGCAATCATTTCTTTGGCAACGGCTTCGTTTTCTGTGATGATATTTTGTATACTTCCCCCAAGTGCCGTTTCAATTGCTGTTTCGTACTTCTTCCGGGTTGTAAAAATATCCGCTACGACACCGATAATTTCCGGTGTTTTCTCCTTTTGTTCCATGACGCGGCGTATGCTCTGGCTGTATCCCTCATACCGTTCTGTCAGGTTTTTCAGAGAATCCAGCTTTGATGATATGACATGAAAGAACCGCTGTTTTTCTTGAAGTTCCTGATCGGCTTCTTTTTGTTTGTTCCTTGTTTTTTGCTGATGGTATACTAGCTCCTGCTTTTCCGTTTCCTTCTCCGCCAGCTCGCTGCGGATGCCTTCCAAGGCTTCCTTTTTCTCCTCCAATGCTTCACGGGCAGCCGTAAGCTCTGTCTGGATCTCCAGCATTTTTTTTGACAGCTCCGCCTTTTTTAAACGGTTTTGCTCCGATAACGACTCCATTCTTTGCTGCTCGGTTGAAATCTCCGTTGTTTCGTTCATAAAGGTATATACCGCTTCGTTCTTTTCGGACAGGCTGGCTTCAATCTCTTTGATGGACTGTGAAACCGAATGTCTGTAATCCTCTGCTTCCTGCTTCTCTGCTTTTAAACGAACCCNNCGAACCAGTTCTTCATTTGCTTCCCTTACGCTGTTTTCGTAGCCCTCCATTTCCGCTTTGGTTTCTTCAATTGATTTCGCCAAGCTGTCGATTCTTTCTTTGGAAAATTCTTTGCCTTTTATGATTGCCTCAATATTCTGCCTGCAAAGATTGATTTCATTTTCATATTTACTGATCAGCAAACGGTCTTCATTCATTTGATTTTTCCCGTCGTCAATTTCACGGGTAAAATTATCTAATTTGACTTCGATTTCTTCGTATTCTTTTTTTAAACGGACTTGTTTTTCTCTTTCGGTTTCCAGCTCTTTCCCCGCACGGCTGATATCCGCACGGATTTTCCCAGATTCTTCCTGGTATTTATCGTAATCCTCCAAAAATAAGTTAATCTCATGTAAACGCAGCTTGTCCTTTAACGCCAAATATTCTTTGGCTTTGGCCGATTGTTCTTCTAATGGTTCCACCTGTTTTTCCAGTTCCTCCAAGACATCACATACCCGAAGAAGATTTTGGTTCTCTACCGATAAGTCCTTTTCCGCTCTTTCTTTTCTTTTCTTGAATTTGACGATTCCTGCCGCTTCATCAAACAGCTCCCTCCGTTCCTCCGGTTTCCCGCTCAGAATTTTATCAACCTGTCCCTGCCCGATAATGGAATATCCCTCTTTTCCGATTCCGGTATCGAAAAAGAGTTCCTGCACATCTTTCAGGCGGCATACGGTTCCGTTCAGCAGATATTCACTTTCCCCGGACCGATAAACGCGCCTTGCCACTTCCACTTCTTCATAAGGGATATTCAGCATATGGTCTTCGTTTGTAATCGTCAGGGCAACATAAGCATAGCTCTGCGGCTTTCTGGTTTCCGTACCGGAAAATATTACATCCTGCATGTTCGTTCCGCGCAGCTGTTTTGCACTCTGCTCACCGAGCACCCATCTGACGGCGTCCGCCACATTGCTTTTTCCGCTTCCGTTCGGACCGACAATCCCGGTAATGCCGTTATGAAATTCAAAGATTAATTTATTGGCAAAGGATTTGAATCCTTGTACTTCAATACTTTTCAGATACATGATTTCTCCTTGATTGCTGTCATCGTTTGTTCCGCCGCTTCTTGCTCCGCCGCTTTTTTGGATCTGCCTTTCCCTGTTTCATATTTTTTATCACCGATATAACAGGAACACTCATATACCTTTTGATGATCGGGACCCGTCACATTTTCTACCTTATATTCGATTCTTTCATCCATAATACTTTGAATATGTTCTTGAAGCAGCGATTTATTATCCTTGAACAGCTTCTTTTTTTCCTCGCCCGACAACACATATCTTACGATAAATTCTTTTGCTTTCCCATATCCGCTGTCCAGATAAATGGATCCGATGACCGCTTCAAAGGCATCGCATAACAGAGAGTCCCGCTCTCCGCCGCCGCTTTTTTGTTCACCCTTTCCCAGACTGATATATCCTGAGAGATTGATCTTCCTTGCACAATGGGCAAGATTTGCTTCACATACTAACTGGGAACGGCGTTTTGACAGTTCCCCCTCCGACAGCTCCGGATAATTCCGGAAAAGATATTCGGAAGCGATCAGCTCTANNGTAAAGGTAATCGCTTGTCACAATCGAAAGCACCGCGTCCCCCAAAAACTCCAGCCGCTCATTATTCCGCTCATATTTCCATTGCTTTTCATTACAATAGGAGCTGTGCGTCAAGGCATTTTTTAATAAATTTTTGTTTTGATACCGGTATTGTATTTCCTTTTGGAACCGTTCTAAGAAATCCATTTACTTTTCTTCTCCTGCAATGCTTTGTTTGATTTGCCTGCTGATATTTTGCTTTTTGAACGTAACACATTGTATAATGGCGCATTTAGTATCCAGACTTTTGGCGTTTCCGTGCGCTTTTACGACCAATCCCTTTAATCCGAGAAGCGGGGCTCCGCCCTGTTCGGATACATCAAATTGTTTCAATGTCTTTTTTAATGCCGGCTTCAATAAAAGCGCCCCGATTTTTGAACGGAAGCTGGACAGAAATCCCTGTTTAATGGAACCGAGCAGTGTGGAAGCCAGTCCTTCAAACAGCTTTAGTATCACGTTCCCCACGAACGCTTCCGTGACAATAACGTCACATGCGCCTTTCGGAATTTCCCTCGCCTCGATATTTCCGACAAAATTAATATCGCTGCATCCTTTCAGGAGCGGAAACGTATCTTTTACCAGTTGATTTCCTTTTTCCTCCTCGGAACCGATATTCACAATTCCTACCGTGGGGCGTTCCTTTCCCATCACATTTTTATAATAAATAGAACCCATCCTTGCAAACTGAACTAAATGTTCCGGTCTGGCGTCCACATTGGCACCGCAGTCAATTAATATCGACGCCCCTTTTTTCGTCGGAATAAACGGCGCTAACGGTGTTCTTTTGACCCCTTTGATTCGCCCGACCAGAAGCTGCCCGCCGACCAATAAGGCACCGGTGCTTCCGGAAGAAACCATGGCATCCGCTTTCTCCTCGCGTACCAGCTTCATCGCCGTAACAATAGAAGAATTCTTTTTTTCCCGTATTGCCTTTGTCGGTGATTCATCATTGGCAATCACCTCGTCCGCATGGACTACTTCAATGCTTTCTTTGTCAAATGTGTATTTTTTCAGTTCCCCGTTGATTTCATCTTCTTTCCCGACCAATAAAACCTTAATGTCCTTACTTTCGCCAACGGCTTCCACTGCGCCTTTCACTTGTTCCGACGGCGCATAATCCCCTCCCATGGCATCCAATGCCACCACTACTTTTTTCTCCATACTATCCTCCATTCTTTACTATATAATATCATAACTTGTCCATACGATAAAAGGAGCTAAATTGCTTTAGCCCCAACCGAATTGCTTCGGCGCCAGCCAAAATATTTTAGCCCCGGTAATCTTCTTTATCCTTTCCGTTTATGACTCTTTGCGATAAAAAAATGAGCGAAATGATTCGTACCCGTATTGATCGCATGAAATAATCTGCTCCGTACTTCCCACAAATAAGATTCCGCCTTTTTTCAATGACCGGGAAAACTCATGATAGACCTGTGATTTTGCCTCCTCTGTAAAATAGATTAATACATTCCGGCAAACAATCATATCCAGTCCGGTCGGATAAGCATCTTTTAATAAATTCTGTTCCTGAAACCTGATACTCTTGCGGACATCATCATTGACACGTATAATTCCTTTTCCGTCGTTTGTCAAATATTTTTTCTTGTATCTGTCCGGTAAATCTTTTATGCTTTTTTCGTTGTAATACCCCTTTTGTGCTATTGACAACACTTCTTTATCTAAATCCGTGGCAATGATATCAATTTTGGAGAAGGGCAGCAATTCTTTCATTACCATCGCCAATGAATACGGTTCGTCACCTGTCGAACAGGCGGCACTCCATACTTTTAAATGCTTTCCGAATGTTTCTGTTAAATAGGGAAGGACATCGTTTTCCAACGTTTTCCACTGGGTCGGGTTCCGGTAGAACTCCGATACATTGATTGTTAAAAATGTTACAAACTTATCAAATATTTCATCCTTTGCTTTCAGTCCCTCAAAAAAATCCGAATATTCATTAAATTTATACTTTTGTATAAATGAGTTAATCCGTCTTTTCATTTGGTTCTCTTTATAAGCATTTAAGTCAATCTTCGCTAACCGATAAAATTCATCTTTAAATTTGTCATAACTATCTATCACCATGATTTCACATCTCTTTCAATACGATTGATTATAGGGAGCCTCCTGCTCATTCATCTTTCGTATCCTCTTCAGTATCTGTATTTTTTGTATCTTCTGTATCGGCTATATCCGCATCTGTTTCTGCATTAACTGCGTTTGTATCTGTTTCCGCCTCCGCATTAACTGCGTCTTTATCCGTTTCCGCCTCCGCATTAACTGCGTCTTTATCTGTTTCTGCCTCCGCATTAACTGCGTCTTTATCCGTTTCCGCCTCTGCATTAACTGCGTCTTTATCCGTTTCTGCCTCTGCAACAACTGCGTCTGTACCGGCTTCGTCCGTATATGCTTCTATATTATCTTCGCCTGCCTCTTCTTTCTTCGCCTTTCTTTCCTCTAACTGCAGGACTTTGACGCTGAGGCTGATTTTTTTACTTTCTTCATCAAAATCAACGATTTTGGCGGTGATTTCTTCGCCGATTTTTAAAACATCCGACGGCTTTTCTACGTGTTCAATGGAAATCTGGGAAACATGAAGCAACGCGTCAATTCCTTCTTCTAACTCAATAAACGCACCGAAATCGGTCATTCTGGCTACTTTTCCGGTAACGACCGCTCCGACTTGATATTTCTCGGAAGAATTCAGCCAGGGATTATTGCCGTCCATCTTCATGGTAAGAGCAATTTTCATATCGGTCATATCTTTTATCATAACCGATACCGTTTCCCCTACTTTAAATACTTTCTTCGGATTTTCGATACGTCCCCAGGACATCTCGGATATATGCAATAATCCGTCTGCTCCTCCCAAATCAATAAATGCACCGAAATCCGTAAGATTTTTCACAACACCTTCTACAACCATGCCGACTTCGATCCGATCGAATAATTCCTTTTGCAGTTTCTTTTTCCTTGCGACAATCAGTTGTTTGCAATCTCCAATGATTCTTCTTCTCTGGGGATTCACTTCCGTTAAGATAAACTCAATCGTTTTGCCCGCATATTTGGTTAAATCCTTTTCGTAAACATCGGAAATCAGGCTTGCCGGTATAAATATTTTGACGCCCTCATAATCTACGCTTAAACCGCCGCCCAATACAGCCGACACTTTACCGGTAAGCACTTCTCCGGCATCCATTGCCTCACGCAGACGTTTGTTTACTTTATCCTGCTGCAGTCTTTTATATGTAAGCAAGACCTGACCTTCGCCGTCATTAACGCGTACAATTTTTACATTCAGTATATCTCCCGGTTTTACTTCTTCCTGTAAATCAACGTTCGGATTGCTGCTGTACTCGTTCTTGGTCAAAATACCGTCAGATTTATATCCAATATTTAAAATAATCTCACTATCCTTAACACTGATGACTTTCCCTTCTACAACCTCACCATTGTGGATTGTGATTAATGAATCCTTTAGTAATTCCTCAAAACTTAACTCAGACATGTTGTCTTGAACCTCCTGAATGATATTATTTGGGGTGGATGCCCCTGCGGTAATACCAATGCTTTGAAATAAACTTAAATCAATATCTTTCAAATCATTTGCTGTTTGTATAAAAAAAGTGTGTTTACACTGATTTTTACAGATCTCATATAGTTTTTGAGAGTTTGAGCTGTTCTTTCCTCCAATGACAACCATCGCATCCGAACGTCTTGCCAGATTTCTTGCTTCTGTCTGACGTTCCTCGGTCGCATTGCAAATCGTATTCACAGCATTTATATCATAACCTTTTTTCAAAAGAATTTCAACTAGTTCTTCAAATTTTTTGTAATTAAATGTCGTCTGCGCAACAACCCCTATTTTCCGGCTCTTTTCTTCTTCAAACCGATATGCCTCCTCTTCCGTTTCAATGACCGAGGCACCCTCTTTTGACCAGCCGACGATCCCTTTTACTTCCGGATGCTCTGCATTGCCGATCACAATAATTTTACGTCCTTCCTCTGAAAAATCCTTCACAAGGTTATGAATCTTTTTTACAAACGGACAAGTGGCGTCAATCACGATTCCTTTTTTCTCCGTCAGCCTCTCATATACTTCTTTGGATACGCCATGAGAGCGGATAATCAGCGTGCCCCCGTCGAAATCTTCTGTCGAATCAATTAAGCGGACGCCTTTTTCCTCTAAGTCTTTCACTACTTTATCATTATGAATAATCGGGCCATATGTTACTACTTCCCTGTTTTTCTCTGCCTCTTTATAAACCATATCCACGGCGCGCCTGACTCCAAAACAAAATCCCGCGCTTTTTGCGAGTTTNNTTAATTCCTGATTATATCTATAATTTTTTCTGTAACTTCTTCCAGTGTTAATTCGGAAGAATCAATATAAACGGCATCCTCCGCCTGTCTGAGCGGAGAAACCTTACGGCTTGTATCCTGCGCATCCCTCTTTATGATGTCCCTTTTTATCTGTTCCAAGTCACAATCCACACATTTCTCCCGTAACTCTTTATATCGGCGTTTTGCCCTGACTTCTGAACTTGCTGTCAGATATATTTTTTTATCGGCATTTGGCAATACTATAGTTCCGATATCCCGTCCGTCCATGACGACATCTGTTTTATCCGCCAGTTTGCGCTGCAGTTCCACTAACTTTTTGCGGACTTCCCCGTACCGGGCAATTGCCGACGCCGCCTTTCCGACCTCCTCGTTACGGATTTCAGATGAAACATTCTTATCGTTTAAGTATACTTGCTGCAAGCCCTGTTCGTACTGCAAATCAATGGAAACAGAGGCACACTCTTTGGAAACGGCGGCTTCGTCTGCAATATCTGTTTTCTTATTTAGGAAATAGAATGCCATTGCCCGATACATCGCACCCGTATCCACATATACAAAAGACATCTCCTCCGCGGCTCTTTTGGCAATCGTACTTTTTCCCGATCCTGACGGTCCGTCAATTGCTATTTTCATAAGTTCCTCCTATGTTGATTTTTTATCATTTTAAAGATCCAAAAACAGATTTCAAACGCTGCTGCCGGCTAAGTAACCGGTAGACCATGCAATTTGCAGGTTATACCCGCCGGTCAAAGCATCCAAATCCAACACTTCCCCTGCGAAATATAAGTTTTTAATTTTCTTGGATTCCATCGTAGACGGATTGATTTCATTTACCTTTACCCCGCCTTTTGTGATTACCGCTTCGGAAAATCCTCTTGTGTTTTTTATGTTCAGCGAAAAGGCTTTGATACACCGGAGCAGATATCTCCGCTCTTCTTTTGTAACCATATTGACTTTCTTGTCCGGATCGATCCGGCTTCTCTCCACCATAACCGGAACCATGACTTTCGGAAGTAATTTGAATAACGCATTTTTGAACAGCGCATTCTTCATTTCTTCAAAATCTTTTATAATCCGCCTCTCCAGTTCTTCTTCCGTCAGCGCCGGTTTTAAATCAATCGTTAATCGAACCTTACCTTTACGTAAATACCCGGAACAATAACTGCTCCCGCTCATAATGACAGGTCCGCTTACCCCGAAATGAGTAAATATCATCTCTCCGAAGCCACGGTAAAAACTATGTTTCTTCCCGTCTGTTTCACTCCAAAAGGAAACTTCGATATTTTTTAATGTAAGCCCCTGCATTTTAACAGGGTCATCCTCTTCGGTTTCTAACGGAACAAGGGCGGGAAACGGTTCCGTTACTGCCAGTCCCGCTTCTCCTGCAAAACGATATCCGTCGCCGGTGCTTCCGGTGGACGGGTAAGAAAGTCCTCCTGTCGATAAGATAACGGCATCGGCAAACAATTCCTTTAACGGAAACACACCTTTTTTCTGTTGAACCACAACTCCAAGACATGAATGATTTTTTATGATAAGCTGTTCTACTTCTGTAGAAAGCAAGACGGTAACATTCAGACGGCTGCATTCCAAGCTTAATGCCTTAATGATATCCGAAGATTTATCCGATACGGGAAATACCCTTTCTCCCCGCTCTGTTTTGAGCGGACAGTGTAATTCCTCAAAAAAATGAATGACATCATGATTTGTAAATGAGGTAAAACTACTATACAAAAATTTCGCATTGGATACGATATTCTGAAACAAATGCTCCGTATCACATGCATTCGTCACATTGCACCGTCCTTTTCCTGTAACATACAGCTTTTTCCCAAGCTTCTCATTCTTTTCAATCAGCGTTACGCCGTTTCCGTTCCTTGCGGCAATGACAGCCGCCATCATCCCCGCGGCTCCTCCGCCTGTTATTATAATTCGTTTCAAATTTCCTCCTGTAAATCAAGTTACTTGGTAGCATATACTTCATTCAAATCAAACGATAAGTATGCTCCCCGGTAAGCACCTTTCCCGCTGCGGAAAACAACGGCACGGCACTCTTCCAGATTATCTAAAATACTGTTGGCAAAGCATTCTAAAATCAATCCTTCTATTTTTTCCGTACAGCCTTTCACAGGTGCTGTTTTTTCTGAAAATGTAATAATTGCTTTCTTTTTATTGATTTCTGACTTCCGTACTTCAACACTTTCATCCAAATTCTGTATAACGAGTGAAACAATCGAGTCCAGGGTTGGCTTATCCTTATGTTCCACATTAATCTGGATAATCTCCTGCTTGCCCGAATCAATGGCATACAATCCGATGGTATCCCCTTCAAAATAATCTGGTCCTTCCGTAATCATCGGGGGTTCCGCTTTTTTACCGCACCCTGTAATGCATAATGCCATCAATAGAATAACTGCCAGTATACCCTTTTTCAATTTGAATAACCTCCTTGTGATTATCCCAGGCATTCCATCAACAGCTTCAAGGCTTGTTCCGCACTTTTTTCCCGATTTTCCCGGCGGTTTCCATTAAAACGGTATTTTTTTACGGTCACTTTCTTTTGATAATAACAGCCAATATATACAAGTCCTACCGGCTTTTTTTTCGATCCGCCGTCCGGTCCGGCAATTCCCGTTACCGAAAGAGCGATATCGGCATTCATTGCTTTTGCCGCTCCGGCTGCCATCTCTTTTGCCACCTGTCTGCTTACCGCACCAAACCGTTTCAGTGATTTTTTCCGTACGCCCAATTGTTTTCTTTTTGCCTGATTGGAATACGTAATAATCCCCTGATCAAATATGCCTGATACTCCGCTTGCATTAATCAGGCGTGCTGCCAGCAGTCCGCCCGTACAAGATTCTGCAGTAGTTATTGTAAGTTTCTTTTGTGTCAATGCTTTGACAGCGGTTTCTTCTAATGATTTCTTTTTTTTACCCATCTCTTAATACTTCCTTATTTTTCAAAATATAATCACTCAATGAAATAACGGTAAACAGTAATGCCGCATAAATAAGAACCCATTCAATCGGACGGAAAACCGGATGCCGGAATTGAAAAATCAATACGATTGACATTACCATTTGTATCGCTGTTTTTACTTTTCCCCATTTACTCGCAGATATTACAATATTTTTTTCCGCCGCCACCAGACGGAACCCGCTGATGATAAATTCACGGCTGATAATAACAATAACAATCCAAACAGGCATCGGACAGTCTTTGACCGCAACAAAACAAATCAATGCCGCACACACCAATAATTTATCCGCCAAGGGATCCATAAATTTCCCGAAATTAGTAACCCAGTTGTATTTCCGCGCAATGTATCCGTCAAAAAAATCCGTAATACATGCGGCGATAAAAATATAGCCCGCAATATAATCCGAATATGGCATCCGTTCATACATCATAGCAATGACAAATAACGGAATCATACAAACTCTTAAAATCGTTAAACGATTCGGTACATTCATACTAACCCCATTTCCGCGCATGTCTTCCGCGCATAATATATTCGTTAGAAACGCAGTTAATTGGTGTCTGTATCTATTATTTCACCAATCAAATCATAACCGTTTGCTTTTGTTATCTTTAACGGCAGGACGGCACCGGAAATGTAATCCTTCCCCTCCGATTTAAAAAACACATAACCGTCTACCTCCGGCGCATCCATATAAGTCCTTCCGATAAATACTTCTTCGCCGGACAAAAAGCCTTCTACGATTANNNNTTGCTGCAATTCCATCAATTCATTCCGCCGTCTGATTTTGATTTCTTCGGGAATCTGACCGTCCAGCTTCGCTGCCGGCGTATCCTCTTCTTTTGAATACGTAAAAACCCCCAAACGATCAAATTTCATCTGTTCGATAAATTGCCTGCATTCCTCATGCTGTTCTTCCGTTTCCTGCGGGAATCCGGTAATCAGCGTCGTGCGTATGATAATATCGGGGATTTCACGCCGTAAAAGGTTTATTTTATCCGTCAATTCTTTTTTATTTGTTCTGCGTCCCATCTTCTTTAAGATATCGTCATTGCAATGCTGAATGGGCATATCTATATAATGACAAATCTTACTCTCGTTCTTGATGACCTCGATAAGGTCTTCTTGTATATCCTCCGGATAGCAATATAATAAACGAATCATCCGCAGACCGTCAACCGTGCATAATCTATGAAGCAATTCCGGCAGCTTGTTTACTCCGTACCGGTCGGTTCCGTAAATGGTTGTTTCCTGAGCGACCAAAATCAATTCTTTTGTCCCCCTGCCGGCTAATAATTCCGCTTCGTGAACCAGTTCCTCCATCGGTACGCTCCGGTAACTGCCGCGAACCTTTGGGATAATGCAATATGTACAATGCTTGTCGCAGCCCTCGGCTATTTTTATATAGGAGGTATACCCGCCGGTCACCGGTATCCGTCCGGTCAGCCGATCGGGCAGCCCGCCGGTATCATTCAGTTTTTCCGTCTTCCCGGTGTTTAATACATGCCGTATCACCGGAACGATATGTTCCCATGAAGCGGTTCCGACAATGCCGTCCACCTCAGGGAGTTCTTCTTTTATCTCGCGGTGATAACGCTGTGCCAGACAGCCGGTAACAACCAATGCCCTGCAGACGCCTGTTTTTTTTTGCTCTCCCATTTCAATAATGGTTTCAATACTTTCTTCTTTGGCGTCGTGGATAAAACAACAGGTATTGATTACAATCACTTCCGCCTGACTTTCCTCTTCCGTAATTTCAAACCCGTCCTTATGAATAAGATACAACATTTTCTCGCTGTCTACCAGATTTTTATCACATCCCAGGGATACAAAAAATACTTTCATTTCTTTACTCCTAATATGCTTCTTGCGACGCTGATTCCATTGGCGGACGCTTGCTGCAGCCCCCTTGTAACGGATGCACCGTCACCGATTGCCCGCAAACCGCGTATATTGGTCTGAAAATGTTTGTCTACCAATACTTTATTAGAATAAAACTTGACCTCCACACCATATAATAATGTTTCATCACTCGCAATCCCCGGTGTAATCTTGTCCAGTGCCAGAAACATTTCATTGAGGTCTACCATAATCCGGTGAGGGAAAACCAAAGACAAATCTCCGGGAACAGCGTCTTTTAACGTCGGAATCAGATTATTCCTTGCCAGTCTTTCATTCGTCGTCCGCCGTCCTTTGAGAAAATCTCCGAATGTCTGGACAAGAACCTTCCCGTCACTCAGCATATTTCCTAAACGGGCAATATATTTGCCGTATTCAATCGGGGATTTAAAAGGTTCCGTAAAATTTTTAGATACTAACAGAGCAAAATTTGTGTTATTGGTTTTATAATCTTTTGATTTATATGCATGGCCGTTTACAACCGCCAGACTGTCCTCATAGTATTCGGCGGCTACTTCGCCGGAGGGATTGGTACAAAAGGTACGGACTTTATCGTCAAAGGTCGGTGCATAATAGACTAATTTGGCTTCGTATAAATTTTTATTCAGAAAATCCATGACTTCATCACGGACTTCTACCCGGACGCCGACATCGACCGTGCCGTTTTTTATATTGACGTGATGTTCTTTGCATACATGGCTAAACCATTCCGCACCCTCTCTGCCGACGGCAGAAACAACCTCGTCCGCATAAATGATTTCTCCGTCATTTAAAACGACTCCCTTTACCTTGTTATCTTCCGCCAATATATTATCGACCGCTGTCTGGAAACGAATCTCCACACCGCTGTCCAATAAATGCTTTTGGAGCTTTTGATAGATTTTATAGCCTTCTTCTGTCCCTAAATGCCGAATCGGACATTCGATCAGCTTTAGATTCGCTTCAATTGCCCTGCGGCGTATATCCCGGATTTCTTTTTCTTTATTCAAACCGTATACATTGGTATCCGCACCGAAACTCAAATAAATCTGGTCGGACTCGTGAATCAGCCTGGTGGTTTCATCGTATCCTAAAATATCCGGCAGGTTTCCTCCGACATCCGGTGAAAGTGACAATTTCCCGTCAGAAAATGCACCGGCCCCGGCAAATCCCGTTGTAATGGAACAGGGATTGCACCCGGTACACACTTTTGTGGCACGCTTAGGACAAACCCTTTTTTCAATGCTTTTTCCTTTTTCAATCATTAACACCCGGATATCCGGACGGTTCTTTTTTAATTCATAGGCGCAAAATGCACCAGAAGGTCCTGCTCCGATTATAATTACATCTTTTACCGATGCAGAAGCCGTTTTTTCATCTGCTTTTTTTGTCATAATACCTCCATAAATACGCCAAAAACATCAACGCCGATATTGTCCCCCTGAGATGCAGATGCCATACAAGAATTCATTTGCATATCACCTACTAGTGGATTTCAACAATTTGATCGCGTAACGACTGCATGTGCTGATCGGTCTGATTGATGACGTCGGCGCATGTACGGAGTTCACGAATCACACTTTCCGCATTGTTAATGTTCTTTTTATATTTTAATTGGTGCTCCAGGCTTGCCCAAAAATTCATGGCAATGGTCCGGATCTGGACTTCAACACGCATATTTTCTTTCCGGTCGGAAAAGAAAATCGGTAGTTCAATAATCAGATGCAGACTCCGGTATCCGTTGTCCTTTGGTTTCTTTATATAGTCTTTCATATGGACAAGCTGTATATCGTCCTGCTTGGTAAGCATATCCGCAACTTTGTAAATATCATCTAAAAATGCGCAAATAACGCGGATTCCCGCGACATCATTCAGGTTTTGCTTTACCGACTCGACCGTAAGCGGTTTTCCTTTTGCCCTGAGCTTTGAAGCAATACTTCCGGGATGCTTGATTCTTGATTTGATTTGTTCGATCGGGTTCCGTTGTCTTTTTACGGATAGGTCATCATTTAAAACTTCGAGTTTGGTACTGACTTCACGAATCGCACAGTTGTACATCATCAACATCCTGCTGAATTCTTCTTCTTCTTCAAATACATGTTCAATATCTCTTGGTACTGACGACCTATGCAGATAAATATTTTGTGATTCTTCATTCATCATAACCTGTCTCCTTCGTGTAATCCTCTTATATTATAATAGATTTGACGGAAAAGGTCAATGTAAAGCATTTACCGTATTTATCATTCATTTCCTTTTGGAATAAACGTAACCGTCGGTATGACATTTTCACCATATCCGCCGGAAATAATCTCACTGCTTGAGGTACGGGAATATATGCCTGCCATTTTCCCGCCGTACATATACATTCCGGTCATATTCGTATATTTGCGGAATTCCGGCTTCTCACATTTAAAATCAATATTATACGACCGGTAAGGCATAATAAATTCCTGCAAAATATAATCCTTCTTCCGGCACTTTTTAATCAGTCTTTTCCATTTCCATTTTGTAAAATGAATCCCCGCATACACACCGTATGCCCCGTAGTTGTTTTTGGGTTTGATAAACCAATGGTCTTTGTTGTTCAGGACATCGTTTTTCTCAATCTGTTCTTTGTTCAGTTCCGCTGTAAACGGAATATGCTCTTTCACATAAGCATTCTCTTCCTCCGTCAGGATTTCCTTTGTCCGGGAATCATGCAGTACATAAAAAATCGTTTTGTCATGTGCCGCCTGTGTGCAAAAATTTCCGACGCTGCATACTTTGCCGTCACGAACGGCATGGACAAAAGCCCCTGCTTCATTTATATGCTCAAATATATCAGAGGTAACAGCACGGCGGTAAACAATATCAATCGGTTTTCGCTCTTTCGTACAGAGCGCCTCCCCGTTATAAACCAAATCCCTTATCTCACAAACATAAGCGGTAAAGCCAACATTTTCAAAGCTTTTCTTAAACCGTTCAAATTCATAAATACTGCTGCCCTTTTCCAAAAAATCCACTACGGCAACCGTCGGTTTTTCTTTCTTATTGCCGCCGGACCACTCGTCATATATTTTTTTCATTTGCACCGCCCAGCTGTCAAACAGCTCGAACGGCTCCAGCTCAAACTCCTCCGCCAACTGTGAGTAACCCCTCGTTTTCCTGAATGCGATATTGCATTCGCGGTCCTCGTTCATCGCGCTGGTTCCGTCGGTGTTAAACTCGCAGAATTTATAGGAGTAATCCTCCTCATTCAGAAAAATATCCAGCCTTGCCATCGGTATCAGATTGGAATATCCCGGATGCTTTATCATCAATTGTTCCAACTGTTCCGAAAACCCGAACAGCTTCCGGTATTCCGCATTTTCCATATACTCTTTCGTCGTTTTGCATAAAATCCGATGCATGATTTCGGACTCTTTCGCTAATTTATCCACAACCTCCGCGGGAAATGCCTTCGCCATATAGAGTGTGCTGATCGTTTCTCCCCGGTACTTTGCAGTAGACCGATCCATATACTCCAAAGCTTCTTCCGCACTCTCTTTATGTAAATCCCAGTCGTTTTCAATCAAGCTTTTATAATACTTTGTAAACTCATTTGTTTTCATTCCTCAATTCCTCCATCCCGAATATTTTCAGCCATTCCATGATTGGTTTATGATAAATCACCGCGTCCGATCCTTTTTCTTTCACCGCATTTTTGGCTTCTCTTACATCGTTCGGGACGGATACGGCTGAAAACCGTTTCAAGTGTTCCAAAACCCCCTCCGAAGAATGAAAGATCTGTTCAATCACTTTCAGGTACTGTATCGTTTTGGGAAAGGGGTTGCTGTCTGCTATGCGGATTTCAATATAGCTTTTCAGGCGGACCTCCGGGAAAACCATTCCGAGAACATGCTCGATATCCTTGTATTCGACCGGTTTATCTTTATATTGTTCGGAAGCCGTCTTTTCCGTATAAACCTCCTCATCCTCCGATAAATCCACAATCAGCGGTACCTGACTGACAAAATCGGCATAACCGGCAAAGGTCATCTCGTTATCCTTCCAAAAGGAATCCGTCCTTACTCTGTCTTTGTCAACATTACTCCAAATGGTATCGCGAAGCAGATGCTCCCTGCACGGTTTCCCTTCAAAAACCGGTGTGTTTTCCATCGCGAACGCTATCATCGGCGAAAGGATAACCGCCAGCTTATATTTTGCCGAGAAATCCTTTTCATCCGTATAGTCAATCGAAACATGGACGGCTCCCGTTCCTTTCATCATATATTTTGCCCCGCTTCCAATTTTATTAAAATAGGACTCCATATATTCATATCTTTTTTTCGGGATACGGACAATTTCATCCACCGCAGAACACGGTAAATAACCGCAGTTCGCCAATTCATAACCGTACCTGTCCAAAATCGGGCAAAGTTCTTCAAGAAACCGGCGGTAAACGGTTTCAATTTCCGATATGTTTTTTTTCGGAACAATACTTACCTCTAATTGACTGCCCG
Organism: Lachnoclostridium sp. UBA933; assembly: GCA_002293545.1. GTDB lineage: Bacteria > Bacillota > Clostridia > Lachnospirales > Lachnospiraceae > UBA933. The sequence continues at coordinate 20,072 of DBDL01000016.1, forward strand.
GTTCAATCGTAATCAGAATATCTTTTCGTTCGAGTGAAAAAAGAAAACCGCCGCNNGTCTTTTCGTTCCAGTGAAAAGAGAAAACCGTCACTCCCAAACGAATAGGTAAACCCGGCGGACAATTGTTTCAGGATTGATTGCACACCCGTTTCCCCAAGAAACGAGATGCTTTTTTTTGTCTTTTTATCAATAATAAAGTGTTCTATCTCTAAGCCGATTTGAAAATCCGCTTCTCTTTCGCTGCCTTGTTCAAAATATTCAATCAAACNNCTATTGATTCCGCCGGCACGGGACAACAAAAAATGCCGCGCCGGTATTTCTGTATCGTCAAATCACTTCAAATTATTTTGCATCATTTTAAAATCCGTCCGGATGATTTTTATGCCAGTTCCAAGCGGAAGAAATAATCTCTTCCAGACTGTCATGACACGGCTTCCATCCTAAAATATTCCGGGCTTTCTCACTGGACGCAATCAATACGGCGGGATCTCCGGCACGTCTTCCCTCTATCCTTGCGGG
>DBDL01000038.1 GCA_002293545.1 Lachnoclostridium sp. UBA933
ACCGAGCAATTCCATCTGTACACAGGCTTCCTCAACATCCATCGGTTTCATCGCAAATTTCTTCGTCCGTATAATCTTGATTTCTTCGTCGTCCGATATTTCTTCATCTAAAAATTCCTGGTTGAAATGTGTTCCCGCATGTTTGTGCCCTGCCAGTTTGTTTTTATACTTTCTCAATTGCCTTTCAATGACTTCTTCTACTAAATCTATTGACACATACATGTCCGAACTGGATTCTTCCGCACGAATGATATTGCCTTTCATTGGAATCGTAACTTCTATTTTTTGTCTTAATTTCTCTGCACTTAGTGTTACATGTACCTCTGTAGATTCGCTAAAATAACGTTCCAGCTTCCCTATCTTTTCTTCTACTGCTGTACGGAGTCCTTCTGTAATATCTAAGTTTTTCCCGCTAATAACTAAATTCATGTGATCAACTCCTTTTCGATATTTAATACCTACATTATAACATAACCTGTCTTTTTATCAATGAGTTTTTTTAAGTTTTAAAACTCATTTTCAAAGACTTATTCCAAGGACGGAAATAAGAATTTTACTACAAACGTCTACCGTTCTTGTTGACAATGTGCATAACCTTGTGCATAACTAGTATTTTAAGCAAAATCGTACAAAATGAATGTGGATAACTTTTGTTGAACTCAAGTTCATAAAACTTTCCCATAAACAAAAAACAGGGTTTGATCCAAATCGGATATGATTCTCTTGTCCGGACAAAACCCTGTTTATATTATGGTTTAACAATTAATTTACAATACGTCTTGCACAATACGGTGTACGGTAATACAAATTGCTTGTCGTAATGCCTGTGCTCGGATTGCTTGCATGTACCACTCTGCCCCCGCCGATACACAATGCAACGTGATTTACCCGTCCGCCGGATGCATAAAAAATCAAATCCCCGGCTCTTGCACTGCCCACACTGATTTTAGCACCTACTCCGGATTGTGAACCGGATGTTCTCGGCAGGCTTATGCCGAACTTACGGAATACGGATTGTACAAATCCCGAACAGTCTGCTCCGTTTGTTAAACTGGTTCCTCCCCAATGATAAGGATTCCCAACAAAATTTAATGCATAAGAGGCAATATCCGATCCGTTACCGCTTCCGACTGCCGATCCTCCGGAGGATCCCGATGAAATCTTCGTACCCCTCGATGATGAACCGCCGCCCGATGACGATCTGCCGCTTGATGAACTGCTGCCTGACGATCTGCTGCTTGACGAACTGCCGCCTGACGATCTGCTGCTTGACGAACTGCTGCCTGACGATCTGCTGCTTGACGAACTGCTGCCTGAAGAACCGCTGCTTGATGAACTGCTGCTTGAGGCTGCTTGTGCTGCCGCTTCTCTCGCTGCTGCTTCTGCCGCCGCTTTTCTTCTTGCCTCCGCCAATTCTTCTTCTATGGAAACTGCTTTTTTAAATCTGACACTTATCTTTATAAATTCTTTGGCTACATATCCCTTTGTAGTACCGTCTACAAGAATCTTCGCCCATTCTTTATCCTCACGGATGACTTCAAATGATTCGCCCTCCGGAACCAATGTCAAAATTGTACACGTTGTATTTTTTTCTTCCCTGACATTCAGTGTTTCTGTTGTTACCCTTGCCCATTTTGTTCCAAAATCATCAATCAACTTTTCCGCACTGAATCCAATTGCCAAAAATTCTGATTTTATGTAACCGGTTACGCTCCCGGATTTAATCTCAACCCAATTGCCGACTCGTTTCGTTATTTTGGCGGCACTTCCCCGGTACAGCTTTCCTAAAATCTTGCTCTTTGTATTCGGTTTTTTTCTGACATGAACATAACTTTCCGCAATGGAAATCCCAATGTCATTATATTCCGATACCGGTTTGGGTGTTGCCGTCGGCTTTGCTTTTGTTTCCTGCCCTGTTTGTTCTACCGGATTAGTCTGTCCGTCCTGATTAACAATTCCGTCTTCAATGGAATCAATTTCTTCCTGTGTAGCCGCCACTCCGTCCGTATTGTCTGATACTTGAAGAGCTACTATGTTTTCCGGGTTTTCTGATCCCGTATCTTCCTGGCTGTTACAGTATTGGTTTAATGTATAGGATAATCCTGCCAGCTCCGTTTCTTCTGCCATAATTGCCGCAGAAGCCATATCGTATCTTAATATCAATCCCATTAGTATGAGAAATCCGACCCCCACTGTATACTTGAAAAATCCTTTGTACTGCATAATATCCCCCGTTATAAATGAAATTTCGTAAATCCTTAACCATACTCATCCATTACATTTTAGTTTGAATTATTACAAATTTGTTACGTCTTATGACACAGTATATCAGGCTTCGACAGAATTGTCAACACTAAAAAACAACATTTTTTCAATCTTTTTTATGCCTTATATGATTTTTTATTTGTCAAACATTTATTCTACACGTGAAGTCTGCAATCACCCAATCATTACATCCGCATATCCCCTTTAATTCTTTGTATTCCTGCGTTGTATGNNGAAGTATATTGAAGGTTCCCGTGAAATGTACCAGTATATGTTATGTAAAAGCCGATTGTCCGGATGCTTATTCAATATTCTAAACGTTTACAGCAAATATTTCAATTGACTTTTTGACTTTTTCATTATATTATATTTATAATATCTGATCGAAAGGTGGTGAGAGGTATGAAACAATCTTCTTTTACAGGCATGAACTATGCTCGTACGGCTGTTGAATTCCATATTCTTACAGCAACTTGGGAGCTGTCAAGGGGGGAAGTCTGCCCTTTTTCAAAAAGCGATTGTTTTGAATGCCTGTCACCATATCATATAGCAGTGTAAATCCGCTCCTTTATGTTTGGAACCCTATGCAGTCAAAACAATCTGCACAGGGTTATTTTATTATCCAAAATAAAGGAGTTTTTGTTATGTTGAATAGATTCATCAATACATTAATGAAATACAAACTGCTGAAAAGGGGGGTTTCTGATATGAAAAAGTATTTAAAGACCGCCCTGACTGCTTTCGGCACTCACACTAACGGCGGACTCGTCTATCTTTTTCCGCAAATAATCACAAAGATCATTTATCTTGTTCCTCTGATGTTTATCTGGCGTATCATTACAGCAGGCGGTACTGACGCGGGAATGACTTTAACACAACTGTTAAGTTATACCTATGTAAATACTTTGCTTTCAAGTATGCTGGTCGTTGATACGTTTATCAATGATTGGGACTCTGCGGGTAAGTGCGCGGTTTTATTTACCCGTCCGATGTCTGTGTTCGGACAGGTCATATCGCGGACAGCCGGCGAATGGATTCCGGCATTACTGATGTTTTCTCTGCCGATGGCACTGATTGCCCCGTTATTCCGTATCCAAATCATTCCGCAGACACCGTGGGTAATTCCGTCTTTGATATTATGTGCTTCCCTTGGCTTTGCCTTTGAATTTTTATTCTTTTGCATTACACTGCGGCTTAAGAATGTAGTTTGGCTGATGTGGGAAATACGTTCGGCAATCGCAGCATTCTTTTCCGGCACGTTAGTGCCGTTCAGGATATTGCCGTTTGAAATGGATAAATGGATGGCATATCAGCCGTTCGGGAGTTTGGGCGGCGCACCATTGTCACTTTATATCGGTTCGGCAGAACCGGCACAGATAATCCCCGTTCAACTGTTTTGGAACGCGGTTCTCTGGACTGCAGCGGTAATATGGTTTCGTAAATCAAAGGAAAGGATGATGAGCTATGGCGGATAAAATGACATGGAAACGTTTTTTAAAACTGCTGACTGTATATGCAAAAATGGATTTGGGATCGCTTCTGCGCGATACAAAATTCATGCTTATTGCTATAATCTCAGACATATTTGCAAATATATCCGCAATATCAGGCATATTCCTGCTCGCATGGAAGTTTAACGGTATCGGCGGTCTTGACAGATATGAGATTTTATTTATGCTTGCCTATGGCAGTATTGTAAACGGCACAATTGAAGTATTTGGCAGCCCGAATGCGGCTTTTCCGAGCAGAATTATCGGACGCGGTCAATGGGAGCATATGTTTATCATTCCGCTCCCTTACGGCATCCAACTGCTTACGGGATTTTTCCCCTTTACCTGTTCGGGACGATTCCTTTCGGGGATTGTTCTGATGTGCTTCGCCGTACCAAATCTGACCTCCGCTCTTTCGTGGCAGCAGTTCTTTTTGCTGGCCGGAAACGGTATCGTCAGCATAATTATCATCGTGGCACTTTCGTATCTCGTATCAAGTCTGGCATTTTATGCTCCCGTACAATGTGAAGAGATTTCAACTACGGTCAGATACAGTATTGAACATACCTCGACGTTTCCGCTTTCAGGGATGCCGGATTTTATGAAACTGCCGCTTTTGACGATCTTCCCCGCGGGATTGACTGCATGGCTGCCGGCATTGATTATCCTCGGCAAGACGCCGGTGTTTGTAACGATTTATCCGGTTATTTTTGCGGCGCTTCTTTCACTGACCGCCGCTCATTATTTCAAGAAAGGATTCAGATATTATGTTAAAAAAGGAATCAACCGTTATCACGCAGGCGGACACCGCTGTTAGTATGGATAACGTCACAAAAATATTTACTCAGTGGCAGCGGGAAAATGCGGGGAAAGGTCTTCTTAAAAACCTTTTCAAGCCGCAGAAAAAAATTATTTCCGCACTTGATAACGTATCATTCAATGTAAAACGCGGTGAATTTGTCGCTTATGCCGGACCGAACGGAGCAGGAAAGAGTACGACAATGAAGCTTCTTGCCGGAATGCTTCAACCGACAGAGGGAAACATCTCGGTTCTTGGTATGTCGCCGGACAAAGACCGTATAAAAATCATGCGTAAGCTCGGCGTCCTTTTCGGCAACCGCACCGAATTATGGTGGGATCACCCCGTTTCACAGAGTTTTGAATGGAAAAAGGCGGTATGGAATATCCCGAATGCTGTTTACAGGAAAAATCTTGAAATGGTCATCGAGCTTTTAGATATCGAAAACCTGCTGAAAACATTTGCCCGCGAACTCTCACTCGGTCAGCGTATGAGAGCCGACCTTGCTATGATGCTTCTTCATTCGCCGGAGCTTATTCTGCTTGACGAACCGACGCTTGGACTTGATGTAGTGGCGAAAAGGCAGATGATAGACTTCCTCAAAAGGATAAATCATGAGAATGATGTTACCATTATTGTAACCAGTCATGACATGGATGATTTGGAAGAAATGGCACAGCGGATACTGATGATTTCCGGCGGAAGGATTGCTTATGACGGCATTTTCGACGGATTGCGGGAAATAACCGGAAGTCCGGCACGGTTTGTTCTGACGATGGACGGCGGCTTCGTACCCTCTCTTGAAAGCGGCAGGCTCATCAGCTACGAAAACGGTGTGTATGAGTTTGAAGCGGATATCACAAAATTCCCCATCCGGAAATTGTTAAGACAGCTTTCTGATATGGACGGAATAAAAGATGTGGAAATACATAAAGCATCTATCGAACATGTTATCGCCGGTTTATATGCCTCATGGAAATAAACTGCTTCTTGTTTTTTCTGCAAAAATAAGGTATGATAAAGTTGGGATAAACGAAAGGGGGAATGCATATGGATTTTGATGTAGCTGCATTGATGCCTAATTCACAAGCGCAACTGATGATGAATATCAACGTTGCCTTATTGGCAAAGAATCTTGATACGGTAGAAACATTGGGCGCTGCTACAATCCAAATGATGGAGCAATCTGTAGCACCCAACCTCGGTTCCCAGTTTGATATGTCTGTATAACCAGTCATATTAATGAATTAGGCAGGAATATCCCGAAATAAACGGTTGATAACCGGATATTTTGGGATATTCCTTTTGACAGAAAAACAATGCCTGCTTCTGATTATAATACAAGGTATTTCTTCTATATTAGTTCTGCAATTGCTTCGATTTCTATCAAAACATCTTTCGGAAGCCTTGCGGCTTCAATGCACGACCGGCATGGATAATCACCGGAAAAATACTCCGCATAAATCTCATTTATGACTGCAAAATCATTCATATCCTTGATAAATACCGTCGTTTTCACAATATCTTTCATCTCTGATCCGGAAGCTTTTATCAACTCCGACAAATTATTCAAAACCTGCCTTGTCTGTTCTTCAATACGATTTCCTGCCAATTGACCGGTTTCCGGAATCACCGGTATCACTCCCGACGTATAAACCATTCCGTTTACTGCTATTGCTTGTGAATAAGGTCCGATTGCCGCCGGAGCTTTCTTCGTGGTAATTATTTTTTTCATTGTATTCCTCCATGTATTTTGATATACTAAACTTATATTATAAGCTCGTACAAATATTCTATAACATTTTTCGATTTTTAGAAAGGAGAATTATGAAAAAATTTATCAGCGGTCTGCTTATATTAACACTCGTATTTTCATTATGGAGCACCGTACCGGCAGAAGCAAAAAAGGCACCGAAACTGTCCAAAAAGAAAGTATCGCTTTTTGTCGGTAAATCCGTCAAACTAAAAGTGAAAAATAATAAGAAAAAAGTCAAATGGTCTTCTAAGAAAAAGAAAGTGGCGACCGTAACAAAAAAAGGGAAAGTCACTGCCAAGAAGAAAGGAACCGCTTCTATTATTGCCAAAATCGGTAAAAAGAAGTTAAAATGCAAGGTTACGGTAAAAGAAAATAAAACCGCAGATAACCGGAAAGCTACTTTAGTTGAAAATTTTCAACGCTATCAAAACGGTTATAACTGGTCCGTTTATACATTAGGAGAAGGGCTCACAAGCGGGGGAAGTGAAAAACCGCATGTGCTGGCGCCGGGAGAAACGATGAAGGTCGTAACCGACCCGGAAAATCCATCTAATAAACTGTTACAGGTAAAACCTAAATTTTATAGCTTCGCACCGGTACTTACTGTTGACTTAGCCAAACTGACCGGTGTTTCCGCCAAAAAATTAGGCGATTATTCGGGAGTACGCGCAAAGCTTCGCGTCGTGAGTGATTCTTCCGCCCATTTAGGCATTACTTTTGCCGCCTTTTTTGGAAAACCGGGTACTATCAATAAAAAATACGCTTTTATGACGTATACAAAACCCGAAAATGCACTTCCTGCCGAACGGGAATTCTATAAATATTTTAATACCAAGGCAATGGCAGCCGGTCAAGGCATCAATCATACGAGAATGCCGCAATTCGACGGCACAAAGCATACAAAGGGGCATAAGTTCAGTGACCGTGACCCCGCCGCAGGTTTCAGCACACAAACCTTGAATTTTACCAGGTATCTTACCAATGATTTGAAATCACTTTCTTCTTTTGATATCGTACTGGGCGGAAGCTACGGTACGCCTACCAGCGGCTCATTAACATGGTATATTGATGATATTCAATTATTAAGTTAATAACTGTTTAAATACCAAATTTATGCGCAAAACATGCGCAAGAACGGGGAATTATTATATGTATTCATTCAACAGCAGGGTTTCTTTCAGTATGCTCGGCTCAAACGGGCAATTAAATATTCCCGGCGTAGTCAATTATTTTCAGGATGTCTGTCTTTTCCACTCCCACGATGCCGGGATAACATTGGACAGGATTCACAAGCGTCACAGTGCCTGGCTTCTTAATAGCTGGTATCTGATATTCCATCGTTTTCCAAAATTAGGCGAACGCGTCGTCGTATCGACTTCTCCGTATGAATTCCGGGCAATCTACGGAATGAGAAGCTTTTCATTAAAAACGGACGACGGAGAGCTTCTTGCCGTTGCCGATTCCATCTGGTTTTTATACGATTCCATGAAGAAAAAACCAATCCGACCGGAACAAAGTGAACTGGATGCCTATGGGATTGGTCCCCGCTACGATATGCCGAAGGCCCCCAGAAAAATCATTCTTCCCTCTGAGGAGAAATTTATTGAAAAACTGGTGATATACCAAAATCAACTGGATACCAATCATCATGTAAATAACGGTGAATATGTACGAATCTCATGTAACTATATTCCTGACTCCCTGATCTCCCCGGAGCTTCGCATTGAATATAAAAATGCCGCCGTATTGGGTGATATCGTAAATGTTTATACTGCTGAAACCGCAGATTGTTTTTATGTCATTCTAAGAAATGAGGACGGCATTCTTTATACCGTTTCTGAATTTCGCAAACTTTGCTCCCCAGAAAGGATAACTTCATGAATCATATAACGAAATTAACCGGAAACAAATCAAATGGAACTACTATAAATGACAATAAAACAACCGGCAAAGACGATAAAATGAATCACAATGATTTGACCGGAAATGAACTGCTTGGTAAAACAGGCAGTTTTACTGTAAAAAGAATTACAAATAACGGCGTATATTTATCTCCTCCCAATCAAAGTAAACTCGAGATTTTGCTTCCCAAAGGGCAGGTTCCTGAAAATACGCGGATAGATGATTGTTTGGACTCTATTTTTATTTATAAGGATTCGGAAGACCGGCTGATTGCAACAACAGCGGTTCCCAAAATCACACTCGGCGAAGTCAGAAAGCTTACCGTAAAAGAAACGACTCCCATCGGTGCATTTTTAGATTGGGGACTTGCAAAGGATTTGCTCCTGCCTTTTAAAGAACAAACCGGAACGGTAAATACTGGCGATGAAGTATTGGTTGCTCTTTATCCGGATAAAAGCAGCCGTCTTTGCGGTACGATGCGGATTTATGATTATCTGGACGGAAATTCTCCTTATCAGGAGGATGAGCATATTTCCGGCAGAGTCTATGAAATAACCGACTCTTACGGGGTATTTGTAGCCGTGGACGATAAATATTCCGCGCTCATACCGAAGAATGAAGCATCTAAAGTTCTGCATGTCGGTGATATCGTATCCGCCCGAATCAAAACGGTTAGGGATGACGGCAAACTGACATTAAGCCTAAAAGAAAAAGTTCCGATGCAAATGGGGATTGATGCGGAACTTATTCTGCGCAGATTAAAAAATTCTGATGGTTTTTTACCGTTTCATGATAAAACCTCTCCGGAAATTTTGAAACGCGAGTTTTCAATGAGTAAAAATGCCTTTAAACGCGCCATTGGTCGTTTATTAAAAGAAAAATTAATTACGATCGGCGATAACGGAATCCAACTGGTCAAATGAGAAATCCGACAAAGCATTGAACCGGATTATTAGGGCATCCTATATGAGATTCTTATTGAAATAATATTTTGATCTCATTAAGATTTTATTTTAAATCTATTTTGAATCCGAATCTAAGAATCTCATTTTATTGCTTGTTGCTTCTTTCTTTTTATGTTCTGCCGGTTTACGGTTGAATCCTGCTACTTCATTGATACCATTGGACAGCTCATTTTTACAGCGCTGGCAAAACCGTCCCGTCCGAATAGCAGCTCCGCATTTTTCGCAGTCCAGCGTAATCGGAGAATCCTCTGTAAAACTAAGCCGCTCTTCCCGGATCCAACGGTTGATTTGTGAAGGCGTAACTTCACAATGTGCAGCAAGCTCCCGAATACCTGCCCTCGGATTTTTATAAAGATAATCCTTTGCTTCTTTAAACTTGTCTTCCATCTTATTTTTACAGCTCTGACAAATCATTTGTCCTCTTACGTAATTGAAAATATTCCCGCACATTCTGCAAGTTGTTATTTCCATAATCATCCCTTCTTTCTAAAAATCTTTTCCAATGCACAAGCAGATAAATGTAACACTTTTTATTCCTGCCTTCACCAGTTCCTTTGCACAAGCTTCAATCGTGGCACCGGTTGTATAAATATCATCAATTAACATTACACTGTTCAATCTCTTACAATCTTCCCTTGCCTTTTCATTCACGGCAAAGGCATGTTCCAAATTCTTACGGCGCTCTTTATTTGACAGACCTTTTTGCGGTTCCGTATTCTTTTTCCGTATCAATAAATGTTTGAAAACCGGACGCCCGATTCGTTCACTGATTTTTTCTGCCAGCAGTTCCGCCTGATTAAACCCGCGGTACCGAAGCTTCGCCTTATGAATCGGTACCGGTATCAATGCCTCGGCATTGACATCACGTAATTGCCTCCCGAAACGGCTTATTGTTTCTTTGGCATAGTAATCCGCATACTCCTGCCGGTTTGAGTATTTATAATTATGAATCGACCGCTTCATATACTTATCATACACCCATACCGCAAAGCCTTTTTCAGCATAGAACACCTGTCCCTTACAATCAAAACAATATTCATCTTCCGCAACTTCGATCGGCTTCCCGCAATGCATACAAACCGGTTCCGTAACCACTTCCGCTTTATTTTTACAGCCGGAGCAAATATGTATTTCTTTGTATTTTAAAACCTGATCACAGATAACGCATCGCTTCGGATAAATAACAGATAAAATTTTATAGAACATATCTTTATCAGAACCCCTTCTTTTGCTATACGCTTTTTAGCGAATCGTGATACAATCTTTCTTATATTATAACACACTTTTCTGAAATGATAAACTACTTTTCTTAAATCACCCGAATACCTTTTCCCAAATAGTAAACCACTTTTCTGAAATCACCCGAATACCTTTTCCTGAATAGTAAACTACATTTCCTGAATCCTCAATGCCAATGCCGAATATCTTTTTTGCTCCGTATTGTTTGCCGTCATCTCCTTCACCGTATTCTTTCGTCCGACAATGGTCACGCATTTCTTACCGCGCGTCACCGCCGTGTATAAAAGATTCCGATTCATCAGCATACGGGGACCTCCCAGCAATGGTATTACAATGGCGGGATACTCGCTCCCCTGTGATTTGTGTATCGTAATGGCATAAGCCAGTTCCAGTTCCTCCAACTCGGAATAGGAATAAACAATCTCCCGGCGTTCGTCAAACTCTACCGTCACTTCTTTTGAAAATGTATTGATCTCTTTGACCATACCGCAGTCACCGTTAAAAATTCCGCTTCCTTCCGATGCAATAACACCGCCGGCACCTTTTATCTTCCACTCAATCTGATAGTTGTTTTTTATCTGCATCACTTTGTCCCCCTGCCGGAACAAGGTTCCGTGGGCTTCTATTTGAGGTTTCCCGACAGCTTCCGGATTCAGGTATTTTTGCAGTATCCGGTTACAGCGGAGGACACCCAGCTCCCCTTTTTTCATCGGCGTCAGCACCTGTATGTCAAACGGCTGACATTTAACATATCCCGGCATTTTATCACGGACAAGCCAAAGCACCACTTCCAAAATACTATGGCTGTCCTCTTTCTCCAAGCNNAACAAGCCAAAGCACCACTTCCATAATACTGTGACTGTCCTCCTTTTCCAGACAAAAGAAATCTTCGCTTTTGTTATCCAGCTTCAAATGTTCGATGTCGTCCGTTGATTCCGCATTGATAATACGGTGGGCATTGATAACAATATCACTTTTTGCCGCCTGACGAAAAATTTTGGTCAGCTTTACCACATTGCAGCAATGGGAATCAATAATATCCCGAAGTACGTTCCCTGCCCCCACACTGGGAAGCTGATTAACATCCCCGACTAAAACAACCCTTGTGCCGACCGGAACCGCTTTGAGTAAATGATAGAATAATGACAAATCCACCATTGACATTTCATCAATAATGACGGCGTCTGCTTCCAGAGGGTTCCATTCGTTCCGTTCATATGTTTCCCCCTGCTGCTTCAATCCGCCTCCGGCATTCCCCTCTTTTTTATCTTCCTCCGACATTCCTCCGTTATATTCCAGAAGCCGGTGTATTGTTTGAGCGGTACGCCCTGTGGTTTCTGACATTCTTTTTGCCGCTCTTCCCGTCGGTGCGGCAAGCAGTATTTCCAGGCCTTCTTCTTCCAGTGCATGTATGATTGTATTTATCGTTGTTGTTTTCCCCGTACCCGGACCTCCGGTAATCACAAGAAGTCCGTTCATCATTGCCTCTTTCACCGCCAATAACTGCTGCTCGTCCAACTCAATTTTTTCACGCTTTTCCATCAGTGCCAAAACCGCATTCATATGCTCCTGCTTTATTCCGGTCCGGACATTCAAGTCCAGCAGCATTCTTGCACAACTCAACTCGGTATGATATACACTTAAAAGATATACCCGGCGTTCTCCTTTTTCATCTTTTACGATAATCTGCTTTTCCATTTCCATATGGACAAGTTCTTCCTCAACACCGGCAATGTCCACTCCCAAAATCTCAACCGTATTCCGTATCAATATTTCTTCCGGCAAATACACATGCCCTGAATTCCCCGCCAGCACTAAAACATATTGAATCCCCGAACGAATCCGGTAGACGGAATTGACATCCAGTCCGGTTCTTCTCGCGATTTCATCTGCTATTTTAAATCCGATTCCATAAATATCTTCCGCAAGCTGATAGGGATTATGCTTGATTACCGTATATAATTCATCATGGTATTGTTTATAAATCTTAACAGCCAAATGGTTGGAGATACCGAATCCCTGCAAGTAAATCAATGCATTTCTCATCTCTTTTTTTTCTGTAAACTGTTCTCCGATTGCTCTTGCTTTTTTGATGCTGATTCCTTTTACTTCACTCAGCCGCTCCGGTTCGCACTCCATAATACGAAAGGTATCTTCTCCGAATTTATCAATCATCCGTTTTGCCAGCCCCGCGCGAATACCGGAAATTGCCCCCGATGCCAAGTACCTCTGTACCGCCAGTACATCCTCCGGCTCCTTAATTTCATACGTGTCCACTTTTATCTGGTCGCCGTATACCGAATGCTGGATTTTGTTTCCCTTGACGGAGATATATTCTCCTTCACTGATAAACGGGAAACTCCCGACGCATACAACATCTTCTTCGTCCTGTCCCGCCATTTCAAAAACCGTATACCCGTTATCCGGATTGCGGTAAATAATTCTCTCAACATATCCTTCTTGTTCTTCCATGTACGGTATTCCTTTCAATCGCACGTACCGGTTCTCACGTGTTTTTTCATCATTCAAAAGTCCCTGTCAATGCGGCTGCATAAACAGGGACATACTTTTATAAGGCAAGAAACGATTGCCGTTATATCTCATATTATTTTGCAGCCGGCGTATCATTTCCCGGCATATTGATTGCTGCCTTTGCTGCTGCCGCATTGTTCTTCATTGATTCATAAAGCAGGTTTGCGATACCGATTCCTTTCGTTTCCACGACAGCATTGGCATACTCCTGAGTCAGCATATCGCCGAACATTTCCGTATATTCATTTTCCTCTTCGTCGCTTTTCATAACGGCAGTTTGCATGTTTTTATAGATTTGTTCTACAAAATATGCTTCAAACTGCTTGCAGGCCGCAAACATTTCCTCGTCGGTCTGCGCATTCTGAATCGACTGCTGTAACTGACTGGAAGCCACCGAATTTGCCGTGTCTGCCGACGATATTAAGGAACCCATCGTCCCTGTGCTCGTTCCGGTTCCCGAATTCATCAAGTTTGCATAAACATTATCAATTGAAAAATCCATGACTTATCCTCCCTTACCGATTCCTGCCGAATCATTGTAATTCAGATATCATTTCCTCCGCAACCCTTATCCGCGCAGATTGTTTGCCTGCTGGAGCATCTGATCCGATGCGGTAATTGCTTTGGAATTCATTTCATATGCCCTTTGGGCAATAATCATATTTACCATTTCGTCCACTGCCTGAACATTGGAACCTTCTAAATAATTCTTTTTAATCTGTGCCCCAATTTGCTGAGCACCATAAATCGTAGGAAGACCGGAAGCAGGAGATTCTGCCAACAATGAATTTCCTCCCTTTTCCAATCCTGCTGGGTTCGGGAATGTCGCTAAACCGATCTGGAACCCTATCGGCTGATTATTCCCCGCTTGATCCGGATACATCAGGTTGCCGAATTGATCTATTGTAATATCTGCCGTATCAAAATTTTCCGGGATAAGTATCGTTTCACCGGTCGTACTCAATATAGGGTTGCCGGCGGAATCCGTCAGTGCCATGCCGTCCTCGACAATCGAAAAATTAAACCGCCCGTTTCTCGTATAACCGATTGTACCGTCCGGTAACTGTGCCATAAAAAATCCGTTTCCCTGTATGGCGCAATCAAAAGGACCGTTTGATTCAAACAGCAATCCCTGTGTAAAGCTGGACGTAATCGCACCCGGTCTGACACCAAGTCCCACCTGTACGCCAACCGGTTTCGGCTGACCCGTGCTGTCGGTTGCTTTTGCCTGTATCGTTTGATAAATCAGGGATTTGAATTCAACGGTCGATCTTTTATATCCTGTTGTATTGACATTTGCCAAATTGTTTGCAATATTATCCAAATTTGTCTGCTGTGCTATCATGCCTGTAGCTGCCGTCCATAGTGAACGCATCATAATGATTATCCCCCTCTGATTAAGGTGCGGCTGTAACGATGCACCAATAAGCTTTCCCATTTGATTTCCGTTTCAGGGTTCCTTCCCGCAGATAAACTCCTATGTATTGTTATCGGCATATTGTCCCTTATACTTTACCCACTTCATTGACGGATTTATTCAGCATGTTATCCATTGTCTGGATAATCTTCTGATTTGATTCATACGCTCTGGTAATTCCAATCATGTCAACCATTTCCGATACGGCATTTACATTGGACTGCTCCGTATACCCCTGCATAACCAATCCGACCGTATCGACCTGGGTTGCTCCGTCTACCGGCTCGTACAGATTGTCACCGAACTTTCTCAAATAATCATAATCGGCAAAGTTCACAAGATTGATCTGGTCAATCGGGACGCCGTCAGCCATAATGTCGCCTAATTCATTGATGGATATTCTCACTGTCCCCGGCGGAATTAAAATGTCGCCGCCTTTTCCCTGCAAGCGGTTTCCTTCGCTGTCTACAATATAACCCTCCGAAGTCATTTTAAATGTGCCGTCCCTGGTATATTTCATGGAAGCTTCTCCGTTCCTGTCAATATACTTGACTTGGAAGAAGCCTTCTCCGCTGATTGCCAAATCCAATTGATTCTCCGTCTGACGTAAAGAGCCTTGACCGTAGTTTGTATAAACCTCGCCAATCTTTACCCCCAAACTCATACTTCCGATTACTTCGTTGTTATATGCCTGANNAGATGCCTGAGATCCATCTCTGATTTTAATCGCCAGCAATTGATCAAATGCCTGACTTGTCACACTTTCTTTCTTATATCCAATCGTGGCTGAATTTGCTAGGTTATTGGAAATGATATCAAGTCTTTTCTGTTCATTTTTCATTCCCGTATACGCAGTATACAGACCTCTTACCATAAAACATACTCCCTTTCTATTCGTCGCGGTTNNCCCGATTGCTACGGCTACCATTGGTTCCTCTGCCGTCATCGTTGTAATTCCTGTTTTGGATTCGATCAATTCTTCCAATCCGTAAAGTAAGCTTCCGCCGCCCGTCAGGACAATCCCGCGGTCGGCAATATCCGCTGCCAGCTCCGGCGGCGTTTTTTCCAATACCCCGTGAATAGCCTCTACAATCTGCATGGTCGTATCTTTTAGTGCCGACTCCGTTTCTTCGGAGGTTACTTCAATTGTTTTCGGCAAACCTGTTACCAGATTTCGTCCGCGTACATCCACTACTTCCAGTTCGGGACGCGGATAGGCGGAACCAATCCTAATCTTAATATCCTCTGCGGTTCTTTCACCGATAAGCAGGTTGTGCGTTTTGCGCATATACCTGACCAAGGCTTCATCGAAGTCATCCCCCGCAATTTTGATGGACGTACTCACGACCGTTCCGCCCAGCGAAATTACGGCAATATCCGTCGTTCCGCCTCCGATATCAACGATCATGTTGCCGCATGGTCTGGCAATATCAATTCCGGCTCCGATTGCCGCCGCAATCGGTTCTTCTATAATCTTTACCGCTCTTGCGCCTGCCTGAAATGCGGCGTCCTCTACTGCTTTGCGTTCTACTTCCGTAACCCCGCTTGGTACACAAATACTAATAAGCGGTTTGCGGAAACGTTGTTTTCCGACCGCCTTATTGATAAAATATTTCAACATTTTTTCTGTCACGGAATAATCAGAAATCACTCCCTGACGAAGCGGTCTTACCGCTACAATATTACCCGGCGTCCTCCCAAGCATCAAGCGTGCTTCCTCACCGATTGCCTTAATCCGGTTTGTATCACGGTCAAATGCTACGACGGAGGGTTCTTTCATTACAACCCCTTTTCCCTTTACATATACTAATATGCTGGCTGTTCCCAAATCTACACCGATATCTGAATTCATTACGACAATAATCTCCTTTCCGTATATAAGAAACTTTTATCTAAAAGATAGTATTTTTGTTTTAGACAAATTTTATGTCTATTCCTATTATATACGTTATCAGAAAATTTTCAACCCATTTTTATCTTAAATAATTCCGGCGAAGTTTGCTTTGCAAACTTCTGCGGCTACGGTTTTCAGCCAGCCGCTTTTTTCAGTCAGCCGCTTTTAACATGATTGCACATTCAACCCGCTTTTTTTGCAGTTCGCACCCAAGTTCATATACGGCATGTATATCTCCATGACTATAGTAAGCATTGGCGGCACATCCGCCGCTGCAATAAAATTTGGCAAAGCAATCCGCGCATTCTTCCTTGGCATATACGCTGCAGTTTTTAAACATGTCACGTATTTTACTGTTTGTAATACCATTTTCCACATTTCCGAGCAGGAACTCTTCCTGACCGACAAACTGATGACAGGGATATAAATCCCCTTGGGGCGTTACCGCCAGATATTCCGTTCCGGAACCGCAGCCGGATAAACGTTTGTATACACACGGTCCGCCTTCCAAATCTATCATAAAATGAAAAAACTGAAAATCGTTTCCTTCTTTTTTTCTCTTGATTAATTCATCGGCAAGCCGTTCATATCCCTTAATGATTTCCGGTAAATCTTCTCGTAAAATAGCGTAATCTTCTTTTGGATCCGCTACGACCGGTTCTACCGAAATTTGCTTGAACCCTTCATCTGCTAAATGCAGTACATCTTTATCAAAGTCCAAATTATGATGTGTAAATGTTCCTCTTACATAATACTTCTGCTGTTTTCTTGAATCTGCTGTTTCCTTTATTTTGGATAAAATCAAATCATAACTGCCTTTGCCGTTTTTACACGGACGCATGGTATCATTGATTTCTTTTCTTCCGTCAATACTCAGTACCACATTATCCATTTCTTTATTCAGAAAATCAATGACCTCTTTATTTAGTAAAACACCGTTTGTCGTTAATGTAAAGCGGAAATTTTTTCTTTTCTCTTTCTCGATACTCCGACCGTAAGCCACAAGCTTCTTTATGGTGTCAAAATTCATCAGAGGCTCTCCGCCAAAAAAATCCACTTCCAGATTGATACGATTTCCCGAATTCTCCACAAGAAAATCCAGTGCTTTCTTTCCAACCTCATAACTCATCAGGGACCGTTCTCCCTTATACTCCCCCTCACCGGCGAAACAATAGCAGCAAGCTAAGTTGCAGTCATGTGCCACATGCAGACAAAGGGCTTTGACGTATGTATCCCGTTTTTTATAATCTGTTATCTGCTTCTTGTAAGTGTCCTCTGTAAACAGCGTCCCTTGTCCGATACATTGCTCAATTTCCGAAAATATCTCATTGATGTCTGCATCCGCCAACTGCTCTGCCGGGTACTTGTTTCTGATTGCTTCGGCAATATCCTCTCTGGAATGTTCTTTGTAATCACTGATAACATCATAAACAACCTTGTCCACCACATGTACGGAACCGCTGTTCACATCCAGTACGATATGGTATCCGTTTTGTATATATTGATAAACCATCGTATTCCTTTCATTTTGCAAATTCATTCTGACAGACGGAAATATCCCTCCCCGACAATCCGGTAAATGCTGATTTACATAAAGAAACGGGGTCTGATCGCCGCTCAAATCCCTGAGTTTTAAATCAGCCCTCCGTTGCCTTCATTTTTATGATAAGTATTTGACAGCATTCTCTGGAAAAACCGTCCCCCTGTAACATCAGTTTACAGCAAAAAGCTTATTTATTTTCACAGCTTTGATTGGCTACCGTACAGGATGTTTTGCATGCCGACTGACAAGAAGTCTGACATTCACCGCAGCCGCCTTTTTTCATTGTTTGTTTTAAATTTTTTGTGGTTAATGTTCTGATTCTCTTCATAATTTCCTCCGTATTACTTGGTCAACTTACGGGATATATTATATCATGGTCTTGTTATAAGTGCAAGATAAATAATTGCTTTTACAAAAACATACGGCAAACACCGGCGCTGAAAGTTTAAAATCCAAGAATTTCAGACATTGCATAACAAATTGACGGAAACAAGAGTTTTTGTTATACTACATATCATTAGGAGGTTTTGTCTATGGATTTCAGTAAAAGGGAAATCAAAAAGAGAAAGAATCGGATAAAATCAAAAAGAATCCGTATATCCCACAAAATGCTGATGGGTATTTACCAGCTTGCTTTTTTGGCAGTCATTATTTTGGTTTGCACCGGTATTATGGGCAGTGTCGGTCTGCTTCAGGGACTTTTTGATACGGCGCCGGATGCCGGTACGGTAAATGTTGTGCCGAGCGGTTATGCGACAAGGATTTATGATGCGGACGGTAAAAGAATACAAACGCTTGTCGGTGAAAATGCAAACCGTGAATATGTGACATTGGATAAAATTCCGAAACACGTACAAGATGCCTTTATTGCCATAGAAGACGAACGGTTTTGGACGCATCACGGAATTGATGTGCAAGGTGTTTTTCGTGCGGCCGTGACGGGGTTCCGTGATAATGATTTTAGTCAGGGAGCCAGTACAATAACGCAGCAGCTTCTTAAAAACCAAGTATTTGAGGGCGGAAACGAAGTAGAATTGGCAGATAAGGTGAAAAGAAAAATACAGGAGCAGTATCTGGCGGTAGAACTGGAGCATCAGATGCCCAAAGAAGAAATCTTAGAATATTATCTGAATACAATCAATCTGGGACAGAATACGCTTGGCGTACAGGCAGCCTCGAAGCGGTATTTCGGAAAAAAAGCGGATAAACTGACGATTTCAGAAGCCGCGGTGATTGCCGGAATCACACAGAATCCATCCGGGTACAATCCGATTGTATATCCCGAAAGGAACCGAAAAAAGCGT
>DBDL01000123.1 GCA_002293545.1 Lachnoclostridium sp. UBA933
AAATCCATAGCGCTTGGGCATGCGGGCGTTTCGGCATCTAATGTAACCTTTATCAAGGCGAAGCTTGGCCGTGACGACGGTAGGGATGTCTACGATGTTGAGTTTTACAGCGGAAATACCGAGTACGATTACGAGATCGACGCGGCGAGCGGAACGATTTTGGAAGCTGACAGAGATATCGAAAACTACTCTATACCCAAACCGCCGTCAGTCTCTCAGTCAAGCACTCCGTCAAGCGCGGGTAATCAGGGAGGACAGCCCCAGTCCATTCCGCCGGTCTTTTCCGAAGCGGCTCCGCAGTATATCGGCGAGGAGCGTGCAAAATCCATAGCACTTTCGCATGCGGGCGTTTCGGCGTCGCAGGTCAACTTTATAAAAGCGCATCTTGACCACGACGACGGGATGATGGTATATGATGTTGAATTCCGGAGCGGGCAAATGGAATATGACTATGAAATCGACGCGGTAAGCGGCGCAATTTATAAATCGGAAGCCGAATACGACGATTGATTTGTCAGGCTGTGTCACAAAACTATCATCGGTAATTTGCCGGTAATTCATACAAAGCTGATAAGCCCATATATAGTCGGCCAACCGGGGACTGTTCCCCGGTTGGCCGACTATAATAAAACAAATTAAATTAATAAATATTTCAAAGATTTCGCTTTTGTTTCCCAAGTTAACACCCAAAATATTTCAAATTTATGCGCCAAAAAAATCCCCGGCTTCAAAAAACGGGGATTTTTCAGTGCTCTTTTGTATTTCTGTTATTTTTGCCGTGCGGTTCTAATCATAATCGCGGAACGGCCATGTAAGGTTTTTTTCTTCCTCCGGCGTAGCGGCACGGTAAATGCAATCGCCTGCCGAGTTGTTTTGCATATGGTTTTCTACCTTAATAAAATAACCGCCTTGCACCAGTCGACGAAGAATCTCACTCTGCTCAAGAGTTTTGGCTCCATGAAGCCCTAAAAAAGATAATATGTCATTAAGCGTTTGTTGTTTTTCTGTGTCTTGCATGTCTTTGACAAGTTCTCTAGCCTTATTACTCAATTTTTTATAGTCAAAAGATTTTCTGTTTCTGCTCTCAATAATATCCTTGGAATAGTCATCGACCTCAGCCGACACTCTTTCCACCGATCTTATGACCGGCTCTATCGCCTTTTCAAACTCAGGGCCTGCGCTTTTCACGTTTTCGGCCTCCCGCTCAATCTGACGCACGGATTTTTGCAGGTTCTGCAGTTTCATAAAGTGATCTTCATCTTTAAAGTCGCAGGGCGCGTAAAGCGCGTCGTTCTTGAAAATCAGCGTAATAAAGAATAAAACAACCAAAAGAACCGGAAACAGCATTACATACCAAATGAAGATGTTCTGCAGCTCACCGGTGACAAACGGAAGTACCGTGGTGCCCGCTACCTCCGCGATTCCGGCAAATATCCCGATCATGGTAAGGGGATTGGATATTTTCTTATAATCCTTCATGCCGCTTTCTCCCTCCTGCGAATAATATTGCACAAAATAATACAAACATCATAACATCATTTTTCGACAAAAACAATCTTTTCCTTTTTAGGCGACAACAATCCCTTTATATATAGAATATCGTAAATAACACACTTTTTATATGTACAGAATCAGTATTGACTGCATTTAGTTTACAAGCGGCTAGCTGCTTACCTTACAGACGATTCAAGTATCATTATGTTCTTATAGGATAAAATTTATAGATTTTTTCAAAATTTTTTAGAATTTTAGTGTTTTTAAATATAGAGAAATCATGTGATTTATGATACTATACTAAATAGTGGCGTGACAGTTGACATAATATATTACATTTTGCACAAAAAACATGCTTGATAATATGAAAGTATACCAATCAAATGCAGTTTAATCCCGTAAATTTGGTTGTATAGGTTAAATGTGGGGATGTTCTGGGCAGGGCGGCTACAGCTGACCGTACGGTTATAAGACGTGTAATTTTCAAAATAAAACTAAGGAGGAATAGCATGGAAAATGAAAACGGAGCTATCATATACCTGACCGAGTTACTTTTATCCAGATTTGTCTCTGAGCCGGGAAAATACAATATGAGGAGAATTAATTCATGAAAAAGTACATAAGGCTATTAGCCCTCTTCCTTGTGCTCTTCATGTCGGTTATTCTGCTGGCCGGTTGTGATTCGAACAAGGATGAATCGGAGGACGGTCTAGCGTCTTTATACAGTGAAGGGATTAATGACAACGGTTTTTTGAAAGGAATCAAGTCGCTTGATTATGTTGAGGATTTCAATTATATGGGACTGGAGATTCCTGCCGATTCACATCAGGTTACAGACGATTACCTCCAATATCAAATCGATACCCTGATGACCGGATACATATCGAGAATTGAAATTACGGATCGTGCTGTCGCTGACGGCGATACAGTAAATATCGATTATGAGGGAAAGATAAACGGCGCCGTGTTTGAAGGCGGTTCTACCATGACCGTGGGAGTGGATGTTATCGTTGGAGCGGCAGACGATACCGAAACAGACGATACAGATACGTTAAGCTTTCTTGACGGCTTTTTGGAGCAGTTGATCGGGCATATGCCCGGAGAAAAAATGGATATTGAGGTAACCTTCCCCGATGACTACGATGAAGAAACGCTTGCGGGCAGGGATGCTGTGTTTGAGACAACCATAAATTATATTGTCGAAAGGGAGGAATTGACCGATGACTTTGTTGCGGAGAATCTCTCCGCGACAAACGGCTGGACTACTATTGAAGAAATGAAAGAGGATATGCGGGCAGATATTCAGGAAGACCTCGTACAGCAATACATAGAGCAGTTCCTCAGTACCGAGGTGTCGGTCAAATCCATTCCTGATTCGATGATGGAATACCAGGAAAACATCCTGCTGAACGGTTATTTGGAATTGGCGGACTCTAACGGGCTGGAGCTGGAGGCGTACCTAAAAGAATACGAGGATTTTTCCAGCGTGGAGGAATGTATTGCGGACGCGCATGACGAGCTTGTAGAAAACGCGGCGTATCTACTTGTGATCCAGGCTGTGGCAGAAGACGCGGGAATTTCGGTCAACGATGATGATCTGACAAAGTATTCTTCTGAACACCTGTGGGAAACCGACATTTCTACACAAATTGACTATTATGGTCTGCCTTACGTAAAGCAGTCCGTTCTGAGCCAGAAGGTTATTGATTATATTGCTGAAAATTCCGTATTTTTATAACACGGGCAATCAAGCAATATAGTGATAATAAAAAGAGAAAGGAATGATTATCAACCAATGAGAAGGTATGTCTGTCGTTTGGCGTTTGTTTTTACGGCGCTTTTCTTTTTGTGCTTGCTGAGCGCCTGTTCGGGCGATGCTGACCCCTCAGCACTGAAGACATATATTTTTGGCAAGGATAAAATCCCAAGTGTTACGTCGGTTGTCGGTGAACGGGCAGTTAC
The DNA here is from genome assembly GCA_002293545.1 of Lachnoclostridium sp. UBA933. Classification (GTDB taxonomy): domain Bacteria; phylum Bacillota; class Clostridia; order Lachnospirales; family Lachnospiraceae; genus UBA933. Next base: position 3,457 of record DBDL01000123.1, read on the forward strand.
AGATGTGCAGACCGAGGGTGAGAATGAGTTCCCCAGCACGCAATATACATATCAGAGCGATTCGGTTTCCGACGACCTTTTACAATATACACAGCTTTTGCAGGAGCAGGGATGGACCGAGGCGGGGGATTATAATCTGGAGGAAGCCACTGGAAGCGCTCAGTTTGTCAAGGAGTCTGCCGACGAGGGACAAATTTTGATGCTTTATATCAATTATGAGGATGGTCAGTACATAATTAAGGCTACAAAATTAGAGGCGGTGATTGATCAGTCAGCGGATTAATATAAAAAAGAGAAGGAAAAGGGA
>DBDL01000029.1:0-5530 GCA_002293545.1 Lachnoclostridium sp. UBA933
CAAAACGACAGAAAATAGTGACAGCGAAGTACCGAAAGAAACCGAAGCAACGGATAAAGAAAGTATCGAAACAGGAAGCATTGCAGGCTATGCACATATGTTATCCGGAGCAAACAAAAATGAAAAGAAAAAGTAGCAGAAAAGATTGTGCCTGTGCACAAGGGTTGAGTATTTATGCGCAGATATGTGCGCAAGAATGGAGAGTAATATGACAGATTGGGTAGAGTTTACGGCAAAAACAGTCGATGAAGCGCTGACAGAAGCGTTAATTCATTTTGAAACAACAAGTGAGAAGATAGAATATGAAGTATTGGAAAAAGAATCAAGCGGTTTTATCGGATTATTCAGTAAGCCGGCGAAGATAAGAATACGAAAGAAAGAAAGCGTAGCAGAAAACGCAGTATCTTTTTTAGAAAAAGTTTTTGAAGCCATGGGTTTGGCGGTCAGGATTGATATGGATTTTTCAGAAGAAGAAAATATCTTATCCATTGATTTGTCCGGGGAAGAGATGGGTGTCTTGATTGGAAAGAGAGGACAAACTTTAGATTCACTTCAATACCTTACATCTTTGGCGGTAAATAAATATACGGAGAACTATGTTAAGATTAAATTAGATACCGAAGATTATCGGAACAGAAGAAAAGAAACAATTGAGAACCTTGCTAAAAATGTAGCTTCAAAAGTTAGGAAGACAAGGAAACCGTCTTATCTCGAACCGATGAATCCTTATGAAAGAAGACTGATTCATGCGACGCTTCAAGAAGATAAAATGGTGGATACTTATAGTGAGGGAGATGAGCCGTTCCGAAAAGTGGTTGTCGTCCCTTCAAAAGAGCTGAATGCCATGCCCAGAAGAAATAATTATCAGAATAATTACCGTGGCAGAAGCAATTATTCAAAAGGTAACAAGACGTCCAAATCCTGAGCGGTTAGGTCTGTATCCGCAGTATAGGATCGAAAGAGCTGTGATTTTATTTTCCTAAAAAATAAAGGTTACGATAATGGAAAGAGGCTGGGTCAGAGATGATGCAGTTTTTTTCACGAAAGAAAGCAGGCATATGAGAAATTTGACGAGTACGATAGCCGCTATAGCGACAGCATCCTCAGTCGGGGGTCTTAGTATGATCCGCTTGAGCGGAGAGGCTTCCCTGACAATAGTTGAAAGGATTTTCCGTACAAAGTCCGGAAGGAAAAAAATATCGGAACAGAGAAGCCATACGATTCATTATGGGTTTATTCATGACGGGGAAACAGTAATAGATGAAGTTATGGTCATATTAATGCTTTCACCAAACAGTTATACAAGAGAAGATGTTGTAGAAATTACCTGTCACGGAGGACGTTTCGTGACAAAGAGAATTTTGGAATTATTGATCCGGAACGGCGCAAGGACGGCAGAGCCGGGCGAGTTTACCAAAAGGGCTTTTTTGAATGGAAGGATTGACCTGTCACAGGCAGAGGCAGTTACGGATATCATAAATGCAAAAAATAAGTATGCGTTACAAAGTTCCGTTTTATCTCTCCAAGGGAATCTCCGGGATAAGATAAACGAATTAAGAAAGGAATTATNNTCGGAGGCGGCGTTTATTGAAGCGGCACTGGACGACCCGGAACACTTGTCATTGGATGGTTTTACCGGAAAGCTGAATCAAAAGCTAGACGTGTATTTAGAAAGGTTATATCGTATTCTGGAAAATTGTGAAAACGGAAGAATCATAAAAGAAGGAATCCGAACCATTATATTGGGAAAACCCAATGTCGGAAAATCCTCATTGCTGAATACGCTTCTCCGGCAGGAACGCGCCATTGTTACAAACATACCGGGAACGACAAGGGATGTTCTGGAAGAAGAACTCCAAATCGGAGATATCACACTCAGAATTATTGACACGGCGGGAATTCGGGAAACAGAAGACGAGGTAGAAAAAATCGGGATAGGAAAAGCAAAAGAGTCTTTAAAACAGGCGGATTTTGTCATTGTTGTATTGGATTCTTCGGTTAAGCTTGATGATAATGATAAATGGATTCTGGATTTAACAAAACAGTATCCGGGCGTTGTATTACTGAATAAATCAGATAAGAAGCGATTGATATCAAAAGAAGAAGCAGAAAACTATACGGATAAAAAGATACTGGATTTTTCTGCAAAAGAAGGATTGGGTTTTGACGAATTGGAACATTTTCTAAAAGAATGTTTTACGATGGATCAGTTATCGTTTAACGATGAAATCTATCTTTCAAATATAAGACAGAAAGAAGCATTGATGGAAGGGATCGAAAGCCTTGAAAAAGTAAAAGAAGGAATTGCGGCGGAGGTCAGTGAGGATTTTCTGACAATTGATTTGACGGATGCCTTGTATGCGTTCGGCAGGATTACCGGGGAAACGGTGGAGGATGAAATTATCGACACGATATTCCGGGAGTTTTGTGTTGGTAAGTAATAAGAGGATAAACGGCTTTACGGCTGTGAAAGGATTAAAGATGAAATCAGGAGTAACGGAAACGTATGAAGTTATTGTAATCGGCGCAGGACATGCAGGCTGTGAAGCGGCACTGGCAGCGGCACGTCTGAATTGTAATGTCATTTTATTTACGGTAAGTATCGACAGTATCGCCCTAATGCCGTGCAATCCCAATATCGGAGGAACTTCAAAAGGTCATCTTGTCCGGGAAATCGACGCGCTCGGCGGAGAGATGGGACGGAATATTGACAAAACCTTTATACAGTCGAAAATGCTCAACCGTTCAAAAGGACCTGCCGTTCATTCGCTGCGTGCGCAGGCGGATAAAAAACGGTACAGTGAAGAAATGCGGAGAGTGTTGGAAAAAGAAAAGAGGATTACAATAAGACAGGGGGAAGCGACAGAGCTCATTGTGGATAACCGGAAGTGCAAAGGGATAAAAACCTTAACCGGTGCCGTTTATTATGCACCGGTTTGTATCTTGTGTACAGGGACATATTTAAGGGCAAAGTGCTTTACCGGAGAGGTTGTAACCGAATCCGGACCTAACGGGCTGGCGGCGGCGAATGATTTGTCCGAATCACTGGAGAAACAGGGAATTGAGCTTTTCCGCTTTAAGACAGGGACACCGGCACGTTTCGACGGGTCAACCGTCGATTATTCCAAGATGGAGGTACAAAAAGGAGATGAAGAAATTGTACCGTTTTCTTTTACAAACCGGAGAGAAGATGTACAGAGAGAACAAGCCGATTGCTGGCTGACGTATACCAATGAGGATACGCACAAAATTATACGAGGTAATATTGAAAGATCTCCGTTATACTCCGGTAACATAAAAGGAACAGGTCCTAGGTATTGTCCGTCGATTGAGGATAAAGTGGTGCGCTTTGCAGACAAGGAAAGACATCAGGTCTTTATTGAACCGGAGGGGGAAACGACAAATGAAGTCTATGTTGCAGGGATGTCGAGTTCACTGCCGGAGGATGTGCAATTTGAAATGTATCGGACCGTACCGGGATTAGAAAAAGCAAAGCTTGTCCGAAATGCTTATGCCATTGAATATGACTGCATCAATGCGGCGGAACTGAAAACGACGCTGGAAGTGAAGAATATGGAAGGATTGTTTTGTGCCGGACAGATAAACGGAAGCTCCGGTTATGAAGAAGCGGCGGCACAAGGATTGATTGCAGGAATCAACGGGGCAATGAAAATCCACGGCAGGGAGCAAATTACGATTGACCGCTCCCAAGGATATATTGGTGTTTTGATTGATGATTTAGTAACGAAAGGGACAAAAGAACCCTATCGGATGATGACATCAAGGTCGGAATACCGTCTTTTGCTCAGACAGGATAATGCAGATTTACGCCTTACTCAAATAGGATATAAAGTTGGTTTGATAAGTAAGGAACGCTGTCAAGCATTATTGAAGAAAGAAAAGCAGATTGAAGAAGAAATAAAAAGAGTCAAATCAGTAAATGTGGGAGCGAGCAGTGAAGTACAGGCATTACTTGAGAAGAACGGAAGTGCGAAGCTGCAGAGCGGAGCGGCATTGGCGGATTTAATACGCAGACCGGAATTAAATTATGATGTATTAAAGGAAATCGACAAAAACCGGACTGACCTGCCATATGAGGTATGTGAGCAGGTAAATATTAATATCAAATACGAAGGGTATATCTCTCGTCAGGAAAAACAAATCAGACAATTTAAAAGACTTGAAAAAAGAAAGATACCGGAAGGGATTGACTATGAAGAAGTAAAAAGTCTGCGGATTGAAGCGGTACAAAAGTTAAAAGAAATCAGACCTTCTTCTGTAGGACAGGCAGCCAGAATTTCCGGGGTATCACCGGCAGATATTACCGTGCTGCTGATTTATTTAGAGCAAGCGGGGGGAGAGAGTAAAAATGAAGCATCTGTTTGAGCGGGCAGGATTTTATTTACATGAGGAGCAAGAAAATCTGTTTCAGAAATATTATCACACATTAGTAAAGTGGAATAAGATAACAAACTTGACTACAGTTGTAGAATGGGAAGATGTTAAGAAGATACATTTTTTAGACAGCGTAATGGCGGCTAAGTTTATATCCTTTGATAAGGGGTACAATAAAAAAGAGGAACAAAAGAATTGTACTTGTATTGACGTCGGATCGGGTGCCGGATTTCCCGGAATACCCTTGGCGATTCTATATCCGGGGATGGAAGTGGTATTGCTGGACTCATTAAAAAAACGTGTAACTTTTCTGCACGAAGCAGTAAAGGAGTTAGACTTAAAAAATATAAAAATAATTCATGGACGGGCAGAGGATATCGGAAGAGATCCAATCTATCGGGAGAAATTTGATTTTGCGGTTTCAAGGGCTGTTGCCAATCTTTCCACATTGAGTGAATATTGTACCCCATTTTTGAAAGTGGGGGGAACATTTATTGCCTATAAAAGTGTAGGGGTAAAGGATGAATTGGAACAGTATGAAAAAGCCCTTTCCATATTAAATGTAAAAATAACAAATAATTATGAGTTTATATTGCAGGATACAGAACTAGTGAGGAATATAGTAATGATAGAAAAAGAGGAGAATACCGATAGTAAATATCCGAGGCGTATTGGATTNNACTGGAAAGCCACTGAAAAAACCATTACAATAAAGTAAAACATATGATAAACTAAAATTTGATTGGAATTCAAACAAGAATGATTCTGAATCATTCTTGGGAAAAACCACAGTCATATAATACACGATAAGAAATACAAAGAAATGGAGAATTCGATGATAGTAGGAAAATATTTATGGAATGGCGATGATTTATCAGATGCTTACAAAATTCGCAAAGAAGTATTTATAAAAGAATTGGGCAGAGCAGAAGAAAAGGTGTTTGATGATTTAGATAAGGTATCTGTTCATGGAGTAGTTTATAATGAGAAGCAGAATCCGGTGGCATCCGGAAGAATTTTTTTTGACGGGGAAGAATACCGGCTTGGGAAAATAGCCGTACTTAAAGAGGAACGAAAGAATGGATATGGAGATTTCTTAGTACGAATGTTAATTGATAAAGGATTTGAAGCGGGA
>DBDL01000029.1:5647-5797 GCA_002293545.1 Lachnoclostridium sp. UBA933
AATGTTTCACGTGAAACATTTTGTTCTGCAATGAAAAATAATTTCATATAATGGTACTTTTGCATAGCTTTTTGAGATGAAAGATGTTATAATAAGAAACATGATTTTGGAAGAAAGGAAGTCATAATGGGAAGAATAATAGCAATAGCA
>DBDL01000065.1:0-168 GCA_002293545.1 Lachnoclostridium sp. UBA933
ACCCAATGCACGGATTTCCCTTGCCAATACGGTGTTCTCTGTGCTGCCGAGATCCAGCACAACAATCATGTCTTGTTTCATTTGTTTTCCTCCCTGTTTTGGTTGACGGTGCCATGAATTATCTGGCACTGCTTTTGTGGTGCGCCGCCCTCTAAATACCGAATCAGC
>DBDL01000065.1:182-8166 GCA_002293545.1 Lachnoclostridium sp. UBA933
TATCTGGAACTGGTGTTGAAAACATTTTGTCCTTATCATTCTCCCATAAAAAGAAGTCATGAAAATAAGAGCTGACGTTTTTTTGCCAAAATCTATTGATATAGTTAGAATAATTATAATCTATATGTATATATAGGGCAGTGATTCATCCAAGCTTGTAAATATTGACGTTTACAAGCTTGGAGAATCAGGTTGGAGCAACTGTGTTACTTACAGAAGGGAAGGTATTTGATTCAATGAAAACAAAAAAAATTATTGCGGTTCTATTAATTCTGGTATTTAGTTTCTCCGTATTCGGGAATGCAGAGGAGTTATCGGCAAAAGCAAAAAAACCCCAGTTACCAAAGAAAGTTTCTCTCAATGTTTCAAAATCCAAAACAATCAAGATAAGTAATTTATCCAAAGTCAAAATAAAGAAAACTGCTTGGAAACTAAACAATAAGAAAACAGTCAGAATTGTTTCCAAAACGAAGAATAAAGTCAAAATAAAAGCCTTGCGGCAGGGAACTGTGAAACTGACGGCAACCGTAAAAGCGAAGAATAAAAAATATAAAATAAAATCCACAATAAAAGTAACGAAGAAACCAGATAAAATCATACCGACAACGAAGCCGTCGGCGAAACCAACAGAAAAACCTTCACAAATACCGACGGTAAGACCGACATACCGACCGGCGGGACCTATCGAAGGAAGCTTAAAGGATACATATGAACCGATTTTCGGGAAAATGGGTTCGGCAGTAACACCGCGTCAGATGAGAAGTGCCAGTGATTTGGCCTTTATCAAAAGCCAGTATAACAGTATCACAATGGAAAATGATATGAAACCCAACGGATTGCTCGGCGGCGGCTGGGGGGATCTTCCCACGCTTGACGCCATGCCGGTTGGTTATGTAGAAAATGAAAAATATGAATACAAAGATGATAAATATATGGATCTGAACTTCTCGGTCGTTGACGAAATGATCGAAATAGCTTATCAAAACGGGCTGAAAATGAGATATCATGTTTTGGTATGGCATAACCAGACGCCTACGGCATTTTTCCGGGAGGGATTTAAAAGCAACGGCGCTTATGTCGATAAAGATACCATGAACGGGCGAATGGAGTATTATATCCGGAACGTAATCCACCATATTTATAATACCGAACACGGAAAAGATGTTATTTACAGTTGGGATGTAGTAAACGAATACACACATAATAATAACGGGAATGCAAAATGTGACTGGGATCAGGTTTACTATCCGGAGTACACATTCAGTAAAGATAAGCATTCAAGGATTTATGACGCCTGCTATGTCAATGATGCATTTGAGATTGCGGATGATCAGCTGAATAAACTGGAAGCGGCAGGAAAAATTGAAGAAGCCGATGACATTACCTTGCTTTATAACGATTTCAATGAATATTTTGAAAGAAATGAAATCGTTGAATTGATACGGAATATCAATAAAAACAAGAAACTATGCGACGGTGTGGGAATGCAGATGCATTTGGACGTAACAAGACCGGATCCTTCCGCTACCGGGGAAATTGCGGCAGCGATTGATTTGTTCACGGCGGAAGGTCTGGAAATTCAAATTACCGAGCTTGATGTTACGTTTAATTACGATTATGACAGCGGCGCAAACAACAAAGTGGATTTTACAAAGAGAGAAACATTGGAGCAGCAGTGTATTTACTATGATACATTATTCAGGACACTGCTCGATAAGAAAAAATNNAGACAAAACAGGGTGCAAAAATTACCGGTATTACATTCTGGGGGCTTTATGATACGATTTCTTGGAGAAGTAACGGGAAACCATTGGTGTTCTCAAGTATGACGCAGGCAAAGGCCTCGTATTTTGCAATATTGGATGCCGTAAGATATTAAAATTATTATAAATTGGAAAGGGTGCAGTTGGGAATGCTATCTTTATGCATTATAGATGAGGATAGCATTTTCACAATAAAAAAGGATATATCTATGAAAAGAAAAATGATACTAAGTGTCTTGCTTATTTTCTTGGGAATTGTTGCGTTTGGCAGTTACTCTCAGGCGAAAGGCAAGACATACCGCATATCGGCAAAAACCAAACCATGTGATCCGGAATATATATACGGCGGTGCTTACAATAAAAACACAAAGCATTATTTTTTGATTCGCTCTTATTTGGAAAAGCTGCAGAAGACAGGAGGAACATTACTGCTGAAAAAGGGGACATATCATATTTGCAGTACGCTCTATGTTCCTTCTAATGTAACCATTCGGCTTGCGGCAAAAACCAAAATAAAGAAAACAATCAAATCCGGAACAACGCGGCGTAAACCGACGAAATATCTGTTTTTATTGACACGGGAAAGCAAAGCCAAAAAATCAGATACCGCAAAATATAAATCCTCCAGAAATGTATCCTTTATCGGGGGGTCCGGTTCTGTCATTGATATGGGCTTTACAAAAGAAGCGATTGGAATCGGAATGGCTCATAATTATAATGTAAGTATTAAAAAAATACAGTTTAAAAACCGTTACGGAGGGAATTATATTGCGGCAGCGGGAGCCAAGAAGGTTTCGATTGATCAATGTAAATTTTATGCGGGAAAAGACTTGTTGAATGAAGAAAGCAAGTACGATATCCGGTTGGAAGTAGCCAATAAAGAGATCGACACACTCGGATTTAGCTGGAGCAAATTAGACAATACGACCAATGATAACATCTTGATTCAAAACAACCTTTTTTCGGGGATGTATGGGGCAATCGGTACGACAAAGCATGCACATCCGGTCGTCGGGAAAAAGAAAAAGCCCAAAATATTTTATCAGAAAAATATTAGGATAAAAAACAATAAGTTTCTTAATATTACGGGAACTGCTGTTAAGGGAATGGCGTGGAACGGGTTTACAGCTTCCGGAAACAGTTTTTACTTGAACAAATCAGGAAAAGTGAATACGCCTTACGGGATTCATTTATACGGCGCCAAACAGCCTGTGATCCAAAAGAATGTTTTTAATAAAATTAATATGCCGGTGCGTTTTTCCCTTTCCGTAAACAAAGGAAAAGGAAAGAAGCAGCGCAATGTTAAAAATGAACTGTCCAATGATAAGATTGAAACCATTGCGAAGAACACTGTCAAGAATGCCGCGCATTATTATGTTTTATTCAGCAATAACGGAAAAGACAAAAGAATTGCGTATTATTTTGACGTCAGTGACAAAAGATTAGTGATTACTTCCGCAACCAAACCTTATCGCGAAATGTATATGGACAAGAGCACCTACGGTACCAATACAAAAGATTATTTTGTTTTCCAGTCACATATGGAACAGCTTGAGCGAAGCGGAGGCGGAACCCTGACTGTGAAAGCGGGGACTTATAATATCAGTAATGCGGTTCATGTGCCGTCAAACGTTACGGTCACTTTGGAAAACGGCGTAGTGATCAATAAAATATCTGCAAAATACGGAAAAACATTGACCGTACCCAAAGCGATTTTTATATTTGTAGCGGCGTCATTAGAGAAAAAGACCGGTGCCGTTTCGGCATACAATGGTTCGCATGATATAAAATTTATAGGAAAGGGAAATGTTACGATTGACTGTAAATTCTCCCGTCCCGGACAAGCAATTATCATGGGGCATAATAAAAATGTCAAAATCAGCGGCATCAATTTCAGAAGACAGCAGGGAGCGCATTTTATTGAATTGAATTCTTCCTATAATGCCGTTGTAGAAAACTGCACCTTTCAATATTTCCATCCCAATGTGGTAAACGGCGAAGAAGAAGGACTTCACAAAGAAGCAATCAATATTGACGGAACGGATAAATTGATCAACGGATTTAATTATGTATGGTCCGCACGCGATCAGACAACATGCAAATATATTACGATACGAAACTGTACGTTTTCCGACGTAGGTGCCGGAATCGGTTCACACACCTACTTTACAAAAGGCAGTACACGGCTTTATCATGAGAATATCAAAATTTACAATAATACATTTAAGAACACACTGCACAGTGCGGTGCGTGTCTTGAACTGGAGAAATTTTGAAATCACAAAAAATACGTTTGACAGTATCGGCTACAATGAAGATTTAAAGAAATACGGCTATACCTTATATGGCATTCATTTGCGCGGAGCAGTCAATCCGCTGATAAAAAATAATACATTCCGCAATTGCAAATGGGCAATCAGCACCCAGAAAGTCACAACTTCAAAAAGGTATCCCGAAACCATAAGCAGTATCAGCAAAGAAAAATGGATGGCAATGTTAGATAATACCCTGATTAACTGTCCCGAAGCCGCCAATAAAATGCGCTTTTGGAATGCGGATGAGGGCAGAGCGGATACGGGAACCGGAAAAGGTGATTTTACCGATGCGGAACTGCCGGAAGGCTACCGGGACATGACTTATCATAATATCCAGCAAAGCCGTACGGAGTAATCCGGTTCGGTGTTCATCCGGATAATCAATCCGGAACAGCCCCAATATGTGGGGCTGAATATTGACATTGGTTATTGAATCAGTTATAATACATTGATGGATTTAACAAAGCAGGAGGATGCAGTAATGCCGGAGAGTAAGAAAAACATATTAACATACGAAGGGTTAAAGCAGCTTGAGGATGAACTACAGGATTTAAAAGTAAACCGCCGGAAAGCGGTGGCAGTCAAAATAAAAGAAGCCAGAGAACTGGGGGATCTATCGGAAAATGCGGAGTATGATGCTGCCAAAGAGGAACAGCGTGATATTGAGTCACGTATTGAAGAGATTGATAAAATCTTAAAAAATGCTGAAGTAGTCGTGGAAGAAGATGTGGATGACAGTGTGATTAATATTGGCTGCAGTGTTAAGATAAAAGACTTGGAATTAAAAGAGGTTTTGGAATATAAAATTGTAGGTTCTACCGAAGCCAATAGTCTGAAAGGGAAAATATCCAACGAGTCACCGGTTGGCAAGGCCCTGATTGGTGCCAAAAAGGGGCAGACGATTGACGTGGAAACACAAGTTGGTGTGATACAATATAAAATCATGGACATTAAAAAATCCAATTGAGATTGGTGCGTACGCAAAAAACACAGGGCAATTCAGTTTGCCGGCAGGATTGGAGAAAAAATTGGCGGAAGATATTAATGAATTATTAAAGGTACGGAGAGAAAAATTAGCGGTTTTAAAAGAAGAAGGAAAAAATCCTTATACGGTCAATACATGTGATGTTACCCATCATTCGGAACAAATCAAAGCTTGCTATGATGAGCTTGAGGGAGAAACCGTAACCATAGCCGGACGTTTGATGTCAAAACGGGTTATGGGTAAAGCTTCCTTTTGTAATGTTGCCGACCGTGACGGAAATATCCAGAGCTATGTGGCAAGAGATGAAGTTGGAGAGGACTCTTATAAAGATTTCAAGAAATTTGACATCGGAGATTTGATCACCATTACCGGTAAGGTTTTTACTACGAAAATGGGTGAAATTTCGATTCATGCGGAGAAAATTTCCATGCTGAGCAAGAGCCTTCAGATTCTGCCCGAAAAGTTTCATGGTTTAAAGGATACCGATATCCGGTACCGTCAACGGTATATTGATTTAATTGTGAATCCGGAAGTAAAGGATACCTTTATCAAACGTTCGCAAATCATTCGCGAAATCCGTAACTATATGGATGAACGTGATTTTATTGAAGTAGAAACACCGGTGCTTGTGCCAATGGCAGGAGGAGCTGCCGCGCGTCCGTTTACAACCTATCATAATTCACTGGATCAGGATTTAAACCTTAGGATTTCTTTGGAGCTTTATTTGAAGAGGCTGATTGTCGGCGGTTTGGAAAGAGTATATGAAATCGGCAGAGTTTTTCGCAACGAAGGACTTTCGGTCAGGCATAATCCGGAGTTTACATTGCTGGAGTGTTATCAGGCATTTACCGATTATTACGGAATGATGGATTTAGTAGAAGGAATGTTCCGTGCTGTTGCCGGAAAAGTCCTTGGTACGGCAAAGGTCGTCTATCACGAAACAGAAATTGATTTGGAGAAGCCGTTTGAGAGAATGACGATGCTTGACGCCGTTACAAAGTATTCCGGAGTGGATTTTCATCAGATAAAGGATACGGAGGAGGCGCGTGCGGCAGCGAAAGAGCATCATATAGAATTTGAGAAACGTCATGCCAAAGGGGACATTCTTAACCTGTTCTTTGAAAAATATGCAGAGGAAAAACTTGTACAGCCGACATTTATTATGGATCATCCGGTTGAGATATCACCGTTGGCAAAGAAAAAGGCGGAGGATGAACAATATACGGAGCGTTTTGAGCTGTTTATCACAGGCAGGGAAATGGCAAATGCGTTTACCGAGCTGAATGATCCCATTGATCAGAGAGAACGCTTTATGGCACAGGAAGAGATGTTTGCCGCGGGAGATGACGAAGCCCAGCATCTGGATGAGGATTTTATCTGCGCATTGGAATACGGGATGCCGCCGACCGGCGGGATCGGAATCGGAATTGACCGGTTTATTATGTTATTAACGGATTCCTCGGCAATTCGTGATGTATTATTATTTCCCACATTAAAGAAAGCGGGCGACTGAGAATTCGTTTAGAACTTGAATAGAGGGCAGTGTATGCTGAATGAAGAAAAAATACGTATAATGATTCGTTTGGCGGATTATGAAAAAGGCGATGGGAATAAGGACCTTCACCGCATGGGATACTACAAGATTGATTATATAAAAATGAAAGTATTACAAACAATCCTTTCGGTTACGTTAGCGTATTTTTTCATTACGCTGCTTTTTTTGTTATATCGGATGGAATTTATTGTGAACCATATTCTTGTTTTGGATTATGCCAGTATCGGTGTTCAATTCGGTATTCTGTATTTTTTATTTCTTGTCTTTTTTACCTTGATAACAATTGGGCTGGAATCACTGAATTATGAAAATTCAAAAAAGAAAGTCAAGCGGTATTATCAGGACTTAAATCATTTGATTGCTTATTATGAGGAGGAGAAAACATCATGATGATGGCTTTACTGACTGCGAGAGAAAAGCTAAAGACCTTTTATGAAAAGTATTATAATATATGTAATCCAATCATCAGGTTTCTTTTTGCATTCAGTGTATTTGCCGTTATCACATATCAGATTGGTTATGAGAAAAGATTATCCGGTTTTTGGGTGATTCTGGTTGCGGCAGGTATCTGCGCTTTTTCGCCGGTGCAAATTATCGTATATATTGCGGCGTTTCTGGCAGTGGTTCACATCAGTTCCTATTCGCCGATTTTAGGTATTGCTTTGCTTGTTTTTATTCTTTCGGTTTTTCTGCTGATCGTGAGAAATTCCAAAGAGCAGTCGGTGATTATATTGATTATCCCTCTCTTAACCGTATTCCGGATATCTTATCTGATTCCGCTGGGACTCGGTCTTTTGTCAGGACCGCTTGTCATTCCTGCTATGGTGGCGGGCGTTATCTTCCGATATATATTTATGGGGATTGATACGACTCTTTCCGCACCGATCGGAAGTACGGATTTAGAAGATCCCTTTTATGCTTATCGGGCGGTAGTGGACTATGTCTTACTGAATCGGGAGATTTTGCTATATATCATTGGGTTTATCCTGACCTATCTGGTAACTTATTTTGTCCGCAGGGGGCGGGTTAAGTATGCATCGTGGATCGGTATATTTGCAGGAACGATGACCATGCTTGTAACGCTTTTGATTGGAAATATCATTGCGGATGCCGGATTAATAATACCGTATGTAATATACGGGGTTTTACTTTCGGCGGTGCTGGCTTATATTATCCAGTTTTTCCGTATGACGCTTGATTATATGGGGACAAAAAAGCTCCAATTTGAAGATGAGGAATATTATTATTATGTAAAGGCAGTTCCGAAAATCAATGTTTTTGTGAAAGAGGAAACGGTAAAATTGATCAATCCCAAGCAGGAGCTTGAAGAAATGGGAAATCTTCAGGAAGAATTTGATAAAGTATTT
>DBDL01000065.1:8190-24911 GCA_002293545.1 Lachnoclostridium sp. UBA933
CGGAAGGTATGGAAACAATTAAGTCATTTATCGCAGAATATATCATCTGGTTTTCATTTCCCAAGATAACAGTCATTGATATCTTGGAAATCATTGTTATCGCATTTGTCCTATATCAACTTATTGTCTGGGTAAAAGACACACGTGCATGGATGCTTGTGAAAGGCATGGTGTTCATCGCAATCGTATGGCTGATTGCCGCTATTTTTGAAATGAACGTATTGCTTTTTGTCTTTGAAAATATGATCGGCGTCGGAATTACGGCACTCGTTATTATTTTTCAGCCGGAACTTAGGAACGCTTTAGAACAATTGGGAAGAAAGGGGTTTGTAAATACCTTTACCCCGTTTGATGATCCGAGGGCAAAGATGAGGCATTTATCAAAAGAATCCATTCAATCCATTATGAGAGCAGTAAAAGAAATGTCCCGGACCAAAACAGGTGCCTTGATTGTCATTGAGCAAAACGAAAAGCTGCCGGAAATTGAACGTACCGGTATTGTCTTGGATTCCAAAATCAGCAGTCAATTGTTACTCAATATCTTTGAAAATAAGACCCCTTTGCATGACGGCGCCGTTGTACTTAGAAATGACAGAATCATTGCGGCAACCTGTTATCTGCCGCTTTCGGATAACAGGGATTTGAGCAAGGAGCTGGGAACCAGACACCGTGCCGGGCTAGGTATCAGTGAAGTATCGGATGCATTTACGATTATCGTTTCCGAGGAAAGCGGAGTTATTTCCTTTGCCTATCACGGAAAACTGAGAAGAAGCATTTCCGCAGAGGACCTATCCGAGCGTTTATCTGCTTTATTTAAAACGAGGGATTACGATATAAAGTTAAAGTGGTGGAAAGGAAGGAAGAAGCATGAAACCAATCATAACGCATAATCTGGGTGTTAAGCTTGTTTCATTGATCGTTGCCTTTTTTTGCTGGTTGATTATTATTAGTATTTCCGACCCGACCGTTACCAGAAGATTTGACGGGATTCCCGTGGAAATATTTAACGAAAATGCGATATCTTCTGCGGAGCAGGTGTATGAAGTCGTAGCGGGGGATAAAGTAAATGTAACGGTCAAAGATAAACGGAGTGTCGTTGAAAACATACAAAAATCCCAGCTGACAGCAAAGGCGGATTTGGGACAGCTTTCCAAAGTAAATGCTGTGGCCATTGATGTGTATTTGACGGATGTGGAAGCAAACAGCGTGTCGCTTGATTGGAATAATGCGGTTTTGCAGGTGGCACTGGAAGAAAAAATAACTAAGAACTTCAAGGTGGATTACAAAATCGACGGTGAACTGACTTCTTCCTATATACTAAACGATGTGATTATAGAAACGCCAATTGTAGAAGTATCGTGCGGTGTTTCCAAAATGGGAAGGATACACAGTGTCGGATTGGTGATTCCGCTAAATAAGCAGAAGAAGAATTTTGAGAAAGAATTACCGCTGGTTCTATATGAAGCGGACGGCAATGAAATTGATTTGAACGGCGTTACCTTTAATACGGATAAAGTGCTGATAAAGGCGTCCGTATTACCGACAAAAACAATTCAGGTGGAGCATAAGCTTGTCGGCACGCCCAAGGAAGGATATTATCTGGTCAGTACCGATATCCAGCCGGACACAATACAGATAGCCGGACCGGAAGCCGTACTGAAAAATATTGAATCGCTTCCGGTGGAAATCATAGTAGACGGAAAATCAAAGGAAATCAAAAAAACCATTGAGGTTGCGGAGCTGCTGGATCCGCAGATTGTGATAGATGAAGAATACCGGACCATTTCATATCACTGTATCATTGAAAAATACGGTGAGAGGACGATTGTACTCACAAAAGAGGATATCCCGATACGGAATCTGGAGGTCGGACTGGAATGCACATTCCGAAGACCGGATCAAAAGTATACGGCAGTGATAAGCGGTTCCGAATCCCTGCTCAAGCAGATTGACACGGCGGGAATGGAGTGCTATCTGGATCTGGGTGATTTGGATGTCGGTACGTATTCGCTTTTGCTGAGGCATAACCTGCCAAAGGGATTAAAATTAAAAAATAATATAAAAGTGCAGATTGACTTAAAACGTTCCATTGTAACAGAATAAATTTGAAGGAGAAGAAGCCAATGTTGAATTATAAAAGATATAAAAGAGTTCCGGTGATTGAAAATAAAGGGAGAGAATGGCCGGATCATGAAATAGAGAAAGCACCGGTTTGGTGCAGCGTAGACTTACGGGACGGGAACCAGGCATTGATTGAGCCGATGGTGGTATCCGAAAAAATAGAATATTTTAAAATGTTAGTAAAATTGGGTTTTAAGGAAATCGAAGTGGGATTTCCGAGTGCTTCCGGGATAGAGTATGATTTTTTACGTCAATTGGTTGAAAGGGATTTAATCCCAGACGATGTTGCGGTACAGGTATTGGTTCAGTGCCGCGAACATTTGATCCGCCGTACGTTTGAATCCATTCAGGGGACTAAAAAAGCGATTGTGCATATTTACAATTCGACTTCAACATTACAGCGTGATGTTGTATTCGGCAAATCAATGGAGGAGATTAAGCAGATTGCGCTGGACGGTGTGCGTTATACAAAAAAATACAGTAAGGATTACGACGGCGAGCTGATTTTGGAATATTCGCCTGAGAGCTTCACCGGAACAGAATTGCCTTACGCACTGGAAATCTGCGAAGCGGTTTTGGACGAATGGGGTGCGGACAGTGAACATAAAGTGATTATCAACCTGCCTGCCACGGTGGAAATGACGATGCCGAATGTGTATGCCGATCAAATTGAGTGGATGATTAACAATTTTAAAGACCGCGACCGGGTGATTGTGAGTATCCATCCCCATAATGACAGAGGGACAGCCGTTGCCGCTGCCGAGTGTGCTATGCTGGCAGGATGCGACCGGGTGGAAGGCACCTTATTCGGGAACGGGGAACGTACCGGAAATGCAGATATCCTGAATATTGCTTATAATATGTTTTCGCAGGGAATCGACCCGGAATTGAATATTGAAAACGTAAATGAAATCATTAAAATCTATGAAAGCAGCAACAAAATGGAAGTCGGCTTGCGCCATCCTTACGCAGGGAAGCTTGTATTTACGGCGTTTTCAGGTTCTCATCAGGATGCCATCAATAAAGGTGTTAAAGCATTAAAAAAGAGCGGGAGAGAAGACTGGGAGGTTCCCTATCTGCCGATTGACCCAAGCGATGTCGGGCGTGAGTACGAACCGATTGTCCGGATCAACAGTCAGTCCGGAAAAGGCGGCGTAGCATTTGTCATGGATACATACTTTGGCTATAAGCTGCCAAAAAGTATGCATAAAGAATTTGCCGATGTCATACAGGAGCTTTCCGAAAAACAGGGAGAAATATCCCCGGATTTGATTTTAGAAAAGTTTAACCAATCCTACATCAATCAAAAAGAGCCGTATCATTACCGAAAGGCTTCGATTGAAGATGTTTCGGATACAAAAGAAGAATTTGATACGAAAGTGACACTGACATACTCGGTAAACGGTAACGACAAGACCGCGGAGGTATACGGAAACGGTCCGATTGACGCCGTGAACAGAGCATTGCAGGAGGAAACAGGTCTTTTATTGAAAATATTGGACTATTCGGAACATGCCCTTCAATCCGGAGCGAATGCGCAGGCTGCCGCCTATATTCAGTTGATGAATCAAAAAACAAGGGAAGTAACCCACGGGGTAGGAATCAGCTCAAACATTACAAGAGCGTCGATCCGTGCGGTATTCAGTGCGATAAACCGATTGGTTTCCGCTTCAAAATGACAGTCAGGGGTAAGGAGCATTGCAGGAACAATTTTTAACAATCCGGAACCAGCATGAGAACATTCTTGAGAAAAACAGTGCGGCATTTCATCTTATCGGGTATGTGAAGCTGTTACTTGCCGCACTGTTTTGTTTCTTTCTGTATCTTATGATAGCCAAAAAGATCACGTGGATTACAATCCTATTGTTTGTTATCCTATTGATTGTTACAGTCTTTTTTTTCCTCCGGCACAGCAAGCTTCAGGAAATGATGGATTACTCCGCCGGAATGATTCGTATTTGTAACCGGCAGATCGAACGGATTACCGGTAAATGGAATACCTCAGAGGATACCGGCGAAGAATTTATAGATGCGGGACATGCTTATTCGGCTGACTTGGATATCGTCGGGGAAAAATCCTTGTTTCAATTTTTGAATGCGGCACACACATGGCACGGCAGACGGGCATTTGCTGATGATTTACTGTGGCCGGGATATGATTCTTCGGAGCTGCTTAAGAGGCAGGAAGCAATCGCGGAGCTGAGCAAAGACCTCCGGTTTTCGTGTATAATACAGCACCATTTATCCTATATCGGCGCGGATTCTTCTGCGGATAAGCTGTTGGAAGAATTGCGGAATAACCGGTCTTTTTTTAAACATAAAATATGCAGAGATATATTGACGGTTCTGCCGGTGTTTACGATAGTGCTTTTGTGCGGAAATCTGATTCTCCAAAAGACGGGGCTGTATTTAACCGGGATTGTTACCGCTGTTTTGCAGGCATTTCTTTGGATGCTGGGAACGGCGAAAACAAAAAAACACATTGGGGTTATGATGGGATTGCCTTATAAGCTGGGGGAATACCATAAAGTCATACAGATTCTGACGGATAGGAATTTTTCGTCCGGCAGATTAGTACAGATGAAAGAACAGTTGGGTCTTGTTTCCCAAGCCGTTAAGAAGTTAGGAAGAATTGCGGAGAGGGTGAATATAAGGCATAATGGTGTCCTGTATACGCTTGCCAACATATTTCTCTTATGGGATTATCAATGTGTCTTTTTACTGGAAAAATGGAAGGCGAAAAATTTAGAATCAGCCGCGCAGTGTTTTCAGGCGGTAGGAGAATTTGAAAGCTTATTATGTTTCGCCGGCTTACCGAACATATGCGGCAATACATGTCTGCCGATAATTTCAGAAAAAGGCGTTAGAATAGACGCCCGGAACTTAGGACATCCTCTTCTTCCGAATGAAAGCAGGGTAAACAATGATTTCCGTTTGGAAAATGATATCTTTATCATTAGCGGGTCGAATATGTCCGGTAAAACAACGTTTTTGCGAACCGTAGGAATCAATCTGGTATTAGCCCGTGCGGGAGGCTTTGTCTGTGCGAGCCGGATGACCTGTTCTCTGCCGGAGATTATGACCTCAATGAGAATCACCGATGACTTGAATGAAGGGGTTTCTACCTTTTATGCGGAGCTGAACCGTATCAAACGAATCCTTGATTCCGCAAAAAGCAATCCGGATATGATTTTCCTGATCGACGAGATTTTTCGGGGGACGAATTCTGCAGACCGGCTGACAGGTGCGGGAGCGGTCCTTTTGAATCTGAGCCGGACCGGAGCTGCCGGGATGATATCAACACATGATTTAGAACTCTGTGATTTAGCGAAGCTTCGGGAGAAGATTCGGAATTACAGCTTTTCGGAATACTATGAAGACGGGAACATCTGCTTTGATTATAAAATGAAATCGGGAGTCGGGAAAACGACGAATGCCAAATATCTGATGGAAATGGTAGGCATTTCACTTCATTGAATGATTCGCACAGGAGGAGAAAACAACCAATGTACCAAGCATTTTTGATTAAATATTCGGAAATCGGAATCAAAGGGAAGAACCGGTATATTTTTGAGGACGCATTGAGAAGCCGAGTTACGGAAAAATTACAAAGGTGTCAGGGAGAGTTCAAAGTAGAAAAAGAACAGGGACGTATCTATGTCGAAGCAAGCGGGGGGTTTGATGCCGAAGAAATTACGGGGGCATTGACAAAGGTTTTCGGCATTGCCGGCATTTGTCCGGTCGTATTACTGGAAAAAGAATTTGAGGCTTTAAAGACCGGAGTCCTGCGGTATTTGAAAGAAGAATTTGCTGACACCAAACAAACTTTCAAGGTGAAAGCAAAGAGGAGCGATAAGGATTATCCCAGAACCAGTCCGGAGATATGCATGGACCTTGGGGAGGCGATTATTGAAGAATGCGGGAATATGACCGTTGATGTGCATAATCCCGATATTTATGTCAATATTGAGATTCGTTCCGAAGCCTATGTCTATGTGAAAAGCATAAAGGGTCCCGGCGGTATGCCGGTCGGGACAAGCGGACAGGCAATGCTTCTGCTTTCCGGCGGAATCGACAGTCCGGTTGCCGGTTATATGATTGCGAAAAGAGGAGTCCGGGTACATGCGGTTTATTTTCATGCTCCTCCGTATACAAGCGAACGTGCCAAGCAAAAAGTAGTTGACTTGGCAAGGATTATTTCGGAATACACCGGTCCGATTCAGTTGCATATCATAAACTTTACGGAGATTCAAATGTATATTTATGATAAATGCCCCCATGACGAGTTGACAATTATTATGAGAAGATATATGATGAAGATTGCGGAGGAGCTTGCGGTGATGTCAGACTGCGAGGCACTGATTACCGGAGAGAGTATCGGTCAGGTGGCGAGTCAGACGACAAAGAGCCTTTCCGTAACCAATGAAGTTTGTCATATGCCGGTATTTCGCCCGCTGATTGCCTTTGATAAGCAGGATATAATCCAGCTTGCCGAGAAAATCGGGACGTTTGAAACCTCCATACAGCCTTATGAAGACTGCTGCACGATTTTTGTAGCAAAACATCCGGTTACGAAACCGGTGCTGGAAAAAATCAAGAAGTCGGAGAAGAAATTGGAAGACAAGATAGAGGAAATGGTAGGGTGTGCGGTAAAGGAAAGAGAAGTCTTGAGGATTCGCTGAAGAAAGCGGGCGGCTGAGAACCGCGCCCGCAGAAGTTTGCAAAGCAAACTTCGCTCCACAGGATTGGGGCTTTTCTATAAAATGAAGAAAATGGCGGATTTTGGTAAATAAAAAAGGACTGCATTCACAGCCCCGCTTTGTAAGTAACATACCCAAATACCCATATGAATTTTGTGAGTTGTGCCATCCGGACTAAACAATAAACGGTTTAAGTTATTCCAGAAGCAAATCAATATCTGTTTCGCTGTGAATGTTTAAATCAATTGTTTTTGATAAATCCAGACTGAAGATACCCATAATGGATTTGGCATCAATAACATATCTTCCGGATACTAAATCAAATTCAGCATCGAATTTGGTAACTTCATTTACAAATGCTTTTACTTTTTCAATGGAGTTAAGTGATATTTTAATTGTTTTCATATTTTGTTCCCCCTTTTGATTAATTTTACCACACCTATATATTAACCTTTGCCTATTGTTTCGTCAATATGCAAAACAGAGAAAAAAAATAAAAAAAGGCTTGTACGATTGATAAGTTTATCTAAATAAGTAATCTGTGTAAAATTATTTTGTGCATAATGTCGGTACGATGAATCTCATGGGTCAGGATATTGGTCAAAAAAGTGAGTGCCTTATCGGCAATAAACGAGGAGTGAGTAAGTGACAGCTGCATTTCATACATTAGGATGTAAGGTGAATTTCTATGAAACAAAGCAAATGACGGAGGCTTTAAAAAAAGCGGGCTTTGAAATTATAAATGAAAGAGAAAAAGCGGATCTATACATAGTAAATACTTGTACGGTTACGAATATGGCAGACCGTAAATCCAGACAAATGCTGCACCGCTGCAAGAAGAACAATCCGGATTGCATTGTTGCGGCAGTCGGGTGCTATGTGGACAGCGGCGCAGAAGCGATTGGCAGCGATTCGGGTGTGGATATCTTAATAAAGAATTCAGAAAAACAGAATATTGTCGATATTATAAATGGGTATATAAAAAACCATGAAGTTTGTTATTTGGAAAAACAGCCGGATTCCGGAGAAAAAAAAGTTTCTGATGAAAACAGATTTTCCGGTAAGTGCGAAGTTTCCGATAAAAACAGAATTTCCGATACGAACAGAGTTTTCGATAAGAAAAGAATCTATCATAAGGAAAGAACCAGAGCGTTCATTAAGGTTCAGGATGGCTGTAATCAATTTTGTTCCTATTGTATTATTCCTTATGTCAGGGGAGAACGAAAGAGCAGGGAAATTACAGAAGTTGTAAGCGAGGTTAAGGAGATTGCGGCGGGGGGAACCAAAGAAATTGTCATAACCGGGATTCATCTTTCCTCTTATGGAGTGGACTTACAGGAGGAAAAGGATTTTGTGCGCTTAGAGGGAAAACCGCTTATCATGCTTTTAAGAGAGATATCGAAGCTGGACGGGATAAAAAGGATTCGGTTGGGTTCGTTGGAACCGCGGATTATCACGCGGACGTTTGCAGATAGCTTGTCTGTTCTGAAAAAAGTCTGCCCTCATTTTCATTTATCGCTTCAAAGCGGGTGCGACGCGACATTGAGCCGGATGAACCGTCACTATTTGACGGATCAGTACATGGAAAAATGTGAACTCCTTCGTTCCTTTTATGACAATCCGGCAATAACTGCGGATGTCATTGTGGGTTTTCCGGGTGAGAACGGCGATGAATTTGACCGGACGGTACAATTTCTGAAGAAAGTCCGGCTGGCAGATATCCATGTATTCAAGTATTCACCGCGGAAGGGGACGAAAGCCGAGAAGATGGACGGGGCGGTTTCGGAAACGGTCAAAGAAGAAAGAAGCAAACGACTGATTGTATTGGGAAAGAAATGGAGTGAGGAATATTTTGATTCCTTTGTCGGAAGAACACAGACGGTTTTGTTTGAAGAATTTATTTCAGCAAAAGGCAGGCGGTATCTGTGCGGACATACCGAGAACTATTTGAAAATCAATGTTTCCGAAAGTGATGTTTTAAAAAAGAATTATAGTCAAAACGGACTGTATGAAATTAAAATTGAACAAAGTATGAAAAAATGATTGCTATTTATGGATGAATCAATTAGAATAAGTATATATGGATTTTAACAAAGGACGTGTGAGTATGCAGGAAATCAGTAATACACAATTTTTTAAAGTAGATGCGGACAAGGATTACGACGTAAAGGAAGTGATTGCGTCTGTTTATTCCGCCTTGACTGAAAAAGGCTATAATCCTGTAAACCAAATCGTAGGGTATTTAATGTCCGGGGATCCTACCTATATTACAAGTCACAAAAGTGCAAGAAGCCTGATTATGCAGGCGGAACGGGATGAAATCATCGAAGTATTCCTAGAGGATTATATAAAAAATAATATGAAGTAGAAGGATAGATTTATATTTTGAGAATCATGGGACTTGATTACGGTTCGGTTACGGTTGGCGTTGCCGTTAGTGATGCTTTGCAACTGACAGCCCAGCCGGTGGAAGTGATAAAAAGAAAAGGCGAGAACAAGCTTCGTCAAACTCTTGCGCGTATTGATGAACTGGTGGAAGAGTATGAAATAGGTTGTATCGTTCTGGGGAATCCGAAAAATATGAATAACACTACGGGAGAACGTGCAGAAAAAACAGTGGAATTCATGCATAAGTTAAGCGCCAGAATCGGTTTGGAGGTTATCTTGTGGGATGAAAGACTGACAACCGTTTCGGCAATGAATGTACTGAAAGAAGGCGGCGTGCGTCGGGAAAATCGAAAGATTTATGTCGATAAGCTGGCAGCTGCATTTATTTTGCAAGGATATCTTGATTCAAAAAATCATCGTGCGGAGAACGATTAAAATATGTATACAAGAACGTAGAAATGGGAGAGTTATGAAAGAAGGACAAATTATACTTACTGCCGAGGACGGCAGTGAAGAAGCTTTTTTTGTGCTTGAAGAGGCAAAGATAGCGGGTGAAACTTATTTATTAGTGGCGGAAAGTATGGAAGAAGAAGCCGGTGCTTTGATTTTAAAGCAGACAGAAGAAAGTAATACGAGAACATATGAAGTATTGAATGATGAAAAGGAAATGAAGATTCTTACAAAATATTTTGAAGAATTGTTGGAAGATATCGAATTAGAAATTGAATGAGGTGAAGAATTGGCGAAAAAATTAAGTGTAGAGAATGGAAAAGTAAGGGTGATTCCTCTCGGAGGAATGGAAAAGATCGGAATGAACATTACAGCATTTGAAACGGATGACAGTATCATTGTAGTGGACTGCGGGTTAGCGTTTCCCGAAGACGATATGCTGGGGATTGATTTGGTCATTCCCGATATTACGTATCTGAAAGACCACAGGGAAAAAGTGAAGGGATTTGTCATTACACACGGTCACGAAGACCATATCGGTGCATTGCCCTATATACTAAAAGAATTGAACGCACCGATTTATGCTACAAAGCTGACGATGGCAATCATCGAAAACAAGCTGAAGGAACATGAGATACAAAAATCAGTCAAGCGAAAGGTAGTAAAATACGGTCAGTTTATTAATTTAGGGGATTTTCGTATTGAAGTCATACGAACCAACCACAGTATAGCGGATGCGGCGGCGCTGGCAATTTATACGCCGGCGGGTGTGATCATTCATACGGGAGATTTTAAAGTGGATCATACGCCGGTCTTTGGCGATACGATAGATTTAGCCAGATTCGGCGATTTAGGAAGAAAAGGCGTACTGGCATTGATGATGGACAGCACCAATGCAATAAAACCGGGCTTTACCAGTTCGGAGCGGACAGTCGGCAAAGCACTTGACGCAATATTTGCGGAGAATGCCAACCACCGTATTATCGTGGCGACATTTGCCTCCAATGTGGACAGGGTACAGCAGATCATAAATTCTGCGGCGAAATTTCAGCGAAAGGTTGTCATAGAAGGCCGCAGTATGGTGAATATTATAGAAACGGCTACCGAAATCGGCTATCTTGATATTCCGCCGAACATTGTAATAACCATTGAGGATATGAAGAAATATACCGATAAACAGCTTGTACTTATTACGACAGGAAGTCAGGGTGAGGCAATGGCAGCGCTTTCGCGGATTGCCGCAAGCATACATCGGAAATTGTCTATTAAGCCGGGTGATACGGTGATTTTCAGCTCCACACCGATACCAGGGAATGAAAAATCCGTTTCCAAGGTCATCAATGAACTCTCGATGAGCGGGGCAAACGTTATTTTTCAGGACACCCATGTGTCCGGACATGCCTGTCAGGAGGAATTAAAACTGATCTACTCGCTGGTTAAGCCCAAGTTTGTGATTCCGATTCACGGGGAATTCAGGCATTTGCAGGCACAGAGCAAGCTAGCAATAGAAATGGGTATTGCCAAGAAAAATGTCTTTTTGCTCCGTTCGGGGAACGTAGTAGAATTGATGGAGAACAACGCCAGAATCGTAGATAAGGTACAGGCACAGGGAATCATGGTAGATGGTTTGGGAGTTGGAGATGTCGGAAATATTGTCCTTCGCGACCGTCAGCATCTTTCCGAAAACGGATTGATTACGATTGTCCTGACGCTGGAGCATGGAAGCAATCAGGTATTAGCGGGACCGGATATTGTATCGAGGGGATTTGTTTATGTAAGGGAATCGGAAGATTTGATGGTAGAGTGCCACGATGTGGTAGCGGAAGCCCTGCAATACTGCATTGACAAAGGCGTTACGGATTGGAGCCGTATGAAAAACAGCATGAAAGATGCACTCAGTGAATTTTTGTGGAAAAAGACAAAGAGAAATCCCATGATTTTACCGATTATTATGGAATTGTAAAACAGGGTTCGGAAAATGAGTCCATCCAAGTTCCGCTGTGCGGAACTTGCGCTGTAAAAGGGAATTATTCATTAAAAAGGAACATTTCATTAAAAAGGGAACAATTCATTGGCGGAAAGGAGATACGATGGCGAATCCCGAAAGGAACCGGGCAATCAATGTAACCAGGGGAACATTGCTGCTTATCATATATATTATTTTATTGACACTTTCGGTTATTGCGGTCGTGCAGACAAGCCGTGCCGTCTACCAGCTGGCGTATCAGGTGTTCGGTGATGTTGTCGTTGCGGAGCCGCCGGGAAAAGACCGGTCATTCCGTATTGATAAAGGGGAGTCGGACTGGGAAGTTGCGGAGAAATTAAAGGATGAGCAATTGATTGTAAATAAATATACATTTTACCTGCGTTTGGAATTAGCGTCAAATGCGAGCCGGAAAGTTGCGCCGGGAGAATATATGCTGAATACAAGTATGACTTATGAAGAGATACTGGAACGGATTATGCAATCCAAGGTAAAAGAATAGAAAGAGAGAAGCTTCACAGCAATCCCTAAATGAAAGAAAGACTGGACGTTTTTTTTGAAACACTTACGGAGGAACCAAAAGACTATATTGACCGGCTGGAAGCGTCAGCGCTGCAAAACGGGGAACCGGTTGTTTGCCGTCCGGCAAGAGCTTTGCTGAAATACCTGCTTCGGACAAAGAAGCCGGAGAGGGTTTTGGAAATCGGAACGGCAGTCGGATATTCCGCACTTTTTATGAAAGAGTACCTGCCCCGGAGCGCTGCGATCACAACAATAGAAAAAGTGCCCGCACGGATAGAGCAGGCGAGTGACAATTTTGCCCGGTACGACGAGCATAATCAAATACGGTTAATCGGCGGGGATGCAAGGGAGATATTGCCGGAGCTGTCCGCTGCGGGGAATTGTTATGATTTTATTTTTATGGATGCCGCAAAAGGGCAGTACATCAATTTCTTACCGGATGTCCTGACCATGTTAAACGCAGGCGGAGTATTGATGTCGGATAACATATTACATGGCGGGGATATTTTACAATCAAGATATGCCGTGACGAGAAGGGACCGTACGATTCATTCACGTATGCGCCAATATTTAAAAACCATATCCTCCCATCCCTGTTTGGAAACAATCTGTCTGCCGGTCGGCGACGGCGTGGCACTGAGTACGAAAATAAAAACGGAAGGTTTGATGGCTCATGAAGAAACCGGAGATACTGGCACCGGCAAGTAGCCTGGAGGTTTTGAAGGTTGCCGTAAATTTTGGGGCGGATGCCGTATATATCGGCGGGGATTTGTACGGATTGCGCGCAAAGGCAAAGAACTTTTCGGCAGAGGATATGAAAGAAGGAATCCGGTACGCACATGAAAAGGGAAAAAAAGTATATATAACCGCAAACATCACCGCCCACAACAGTGACCTTTCCGGTGTGGAAAGGTATTTTCAAGAACTGAAGCTCATCTGCCCGGATGCATTGATCATATCAGATCCGGGTGTTTTTATGATTGCCAAAAGGGTTTGTCCCGAAATTGAAATCCATATCAGCACACAGAGCAATAATGTGAATTATCTGACGTTTGAGTTTTGGAAAAACCAAGGGGCAAGCAGGGTCGTAACGGCTAGGGAATGCAACCTCTCAGAGATTAAGGAAATTCGGCGGCGCCTTTCGGAGGAAATGGAAATCGAAACGTTTGTACACGGAGCGATGTGTATTTCCTATTCCGGCAGATGTCTGCTCAGTAATTATTTTACCGGAAGAGATGCCAATCTGGGGGAGTGTACGCATCCCTGCCGCTGGAAATATTATATCGTGGAAGAAAAGCGTCCGGGAGAGTATTTGCCGGTCGATGAAAATGAACGCGGAACGTACCTGTTTAACTCAAAAGACTTATGTATGATTGAGTATATTCCCGAATTGATGGATGCGGGGATTGACAGTTTCAAAATAGAGGGGCGCATGAAAACCGCGTTGTATGCAGCCGCAGTCGTCAGGGTCTACCGGCAGGCGGTTGATGCCTATATGGAAAGCCCGGAAAAATATCAGAAAAATATTGCCTTTTACCGCGAGGAGGTATCGAAATGCACCCACCGGCAGTTTACAACCGGTTTTTTCTTCGGGCAACCCGCACAGGAAGCACAAATATATGACTCGAATACCTATGTCAAAGAATATGTATTCTTAGGAATTATAGAAGAAGTTACGGAGCAGGGGGCGTTATTTGAGCAAAAGAATAAATTTTCCGAAGGGGATAACATTGAAATCATGAAACCCTCCGGTAAAAATATATCCGTAACCGTAAAAGGATTGACGACAATGGGCGGAGAAGCCGTAAAGAGCTGCCCTCATCCGAAAGAGAAGCTGTGGCTGAAAGCGGATGCGGAATGCGAGGCAGGAGATATTCTGCGTGTACGCGGGTAAGATTTTGTGTAAATACAAGGTGTACAAAAGCGGACGGCTGAGAAATATATCCGCTTTTTTCAGTAAAATGAGGACTTTACGATCAAAATAAAAAATTTTACGAAAAACACATGTTATTCTTGTAAAAGTGCTTGTCATATAATATCAGATATGTTATTATGTTTACAGAGAATAAAAAGACATGCAAAAAGTGTACCACCCTGCATTGCCGTCAACAATGCAGGGCAAGGTATGGTAATCTGACTACCACACAATACAGTCATCCTGCGATACACATTTTTATTGTATCATGTATTATCGGAAAATGCAAACGTAAAGCGGGAGTATATGAAAGTATTATGGCAACGTCTATTTGCATATAGAAAACTCGGGTGTGGTATATATGATGGTACTTTTGTCATTTTATTCTCACGGGAATGCCTTTTTTGCGGTGAAGAGGAGTCCGCCGCATAAAAGGTGTTCTATGTGAGAAAGCTGCATACCATAATCTATTATCGGTATTTATTATGAATAATAATCAAATTTTTTCCCATGAAAAAAGGCATCTGCTTCAATGCAAAAATGCCATCCAAGAAAACATCAAAAAGTATTCGGATAAAGTTCTGGAAGTATCCGAAGAAACGAAAGACACCTACACCGGTTATCAGAGCGGCGACAGCGGGATATACGGTGATTTATTGGTGTCTTATCATTTAAAGGATATTTATACGGAATTGCTTCGCAAAAATGAAGCCGCCCTGAATAAACCCTATTTTGCCAGAATCGACTTCCGGGAGGACGACCCGGCGGCAGGTTCGCAGCAGATGAGTGTGTACATTGGGAAAAAGGGGATTATGCGGGACGGAAAATACCCGGAAGTAATAGACTGGCGCACACCGGTTGCCGCAGTCTATTATGAAAATGAAAAAGGGAAGGGGAGCTATTCTCCCAATACAGAAAGTACCTTGTCCGGACAGATACCGATTGAGTTATCCCTAAAGAGAACCTTTGATATCGGGAAAGAGGGACTGTTGGGTTTTTATGACGGAGATGCCGTATCCAATGACGAGCTGCTCATCAAATATCTTTCCCATAATAAAGCGTCGGGGTTAGAGGATATTATTGCCACGATCCAAAAAGAGCAAAGTGAAATCATACGTCTTTCCCCTTTTCACAACCTGATTGTTCAAGGAGTGGCAGGCAGCGGAAAGACGACGGTAATCATTCACCGTATTTCCTATATTCTTTACAATTACTCAAAGTTTTTCGAGGCGAGCCAATTTTGTATCGTCGGGAGCAATCAGATTTTACTGCAATATATTGTAAGCGGACTGCCGGAAGTGGATGTGTATCATGTAAAATATAAGCGGATGGACGAACTGCTGATTGATTTGACAGGGAATGAGTGGAAGAAAAGTTATCAGTTGAAAAAGACGGAGCATCAAAATACATGGAAAAGTAAAATGTGTTTCATTTTGGAGCTGGAACGTTATTTGATTACATTGAAAAACAGAAAAGTTCCGACGGAAATCATTAACGATATGCAGCTGGGGGTACTGATAAAATGTGAAAGTATCCGAAATCTGGCGGAATATCAAAAGACTTCGGTAAACCGGCTTCTTGAAATTTTGGAAGAACGCTTGAAATACCGTTTGGGTACCGAATTATCCCGATATAACTCCGAGAAAATCCGGGCGGAGAAAAAGAAGAAATATCGCAAATATTTTGAAAAATACAAAATCCGGACAAAAGCAGCGGATATATATGAAAGCTTTTTGACGGTTTATGCAGAAGCGTATGACATGGACTTAGAAAGTCAAATAGAAGATATCCGGAAAAGGAATTTTGATATCTATGACATCAATGCAATGGTATTGATTTATTTTCATACAAAGCAGACAAAAAATAACGATGAATTTTCACAGCTTCTGATTGACGAGGGGCAGGAGTACGGTTCGGCAATCTATTATGTTCTGAAATCGGTCTTAAAGGATTGTCATTTTACGGTCGTAGGGGACGTATGCCAGAATCTGAATCCGGAAACCGGATTCAACTCATGGAAGGATTTACAGTCGAAAATCTTTCCGTCCGATACGGATGAGTTTAAAGTCTTGAATAAGAGCTACCGCAACACGATTGAAATATCCGAGTATGCCGGCAATCTGCTTAACAGCAGGGAAAAATCAGAGTATCATATGGAACCGGTCATCCGGCACGGCGAGAAAGTAAAAACGGTACAGACAATCTCGAACGAAGAAGCCGCCGGGGTGGTATGGGATATGATTTCCCGCTGGAAAGAAAAAGATTATCAGACAATCGGGATATTATGTTTTCATGAAAGTCAGGTTGAATGGATCGGAAGACAGGCAGACGACCATCAAAGGGAATCGGAACAGCAAGAGTTTTCAATTGATTCACAAAATGAACATGAGCAGCAGAGGTTTCAGGACGGGATTAATATTTTGACCATACCGATGGCAAAGGGACTTGAATTTGACGCAGTCATTATTGTGAAGCATGGTGTGTGGGAACTGTCGGAAAAGCAGAAGATGAAATATCTGTATGTGGCGGCAACGAGGGCGCTGCATGAATTGTGTGTTGTGGAGTGATTAGTGGATATTGAGGGGTAATAACAGAATATAGAATTTAAAAATCAAGGGAGATGGTTGAATGAAAAAAGCCG
>DBDL01000108.1:0-2672 GCA_002293545.1 Lachnoclostridium sp. UBA933
GACCGTCACATAGACAGTAAACGTATCCTTATCCCAGTCCGCCATAAGCTCTCCGCCGTACTTTGCGGCAATCGCCTGCACGCTTTTGAGTCCCAGACCCCCGCCTTCTTTTTTGCTGGCGGGCAGTCCTTTATCCGCCGGCGGGTATTCACTGCGGTAACTGTTGCGCACCCGGATGACAAGCTGTTCCCCCAAAGGCTTCAGCAGCAGCTCAATCCATGCCCTCTCAGCCGGAACTCCCCTGCACGCCTCCAAAGCATTTTCCAGAAGATTTCCTATCACAATACATATCTCATAGTTCGGAATGGTAAGTATATCCGGCAGCAGAACCTCCGCACCGTATTTTACCGCCTGAATACCGCAGCGTTCGGCATAGCTCACAAGCAATGCATTCACTATGTGATTGGTGCAGTATTTGGGGATATCCTGCTCCGAAAGCATTTTCTCCACTGTGGACAGATATTCGTTTGCCTCGCTTTCTTTCCCTGCTGTCAGCAATTCCTGAAGAACCGCGAGATGGTATTTCATATCGTGACGCATGATGCGGAGCTGTGCATCCAATATTTCCATCTTTTGATAATACTCTCTGCCGGTGGAGATGATTCCTGCCGCATACTCAACTTCCACACTCTTTTTTGTTTTTTCATGAGCATTGATAACGGCATGGCAGAGTACGCCAAAGCTCCATGCCACAAATAGGATAATCAGGATATATTGAAGTACGCTGCCCGGAAAATCATACGATATTGTCATAAGTACAAATGAAAAAACCGCTCCGAACGCATAAAAAACCCATTCCGGCTTGTGACCGTAGCTCAAAAGCCGCTGTGTGAACGCTTTTCCTTTTTTGACGATCAGTATCGTGTAGGTTAAGAACATCACGATAAGAATAAGGGTACCGATCCGGAAAAATAAAAGTTTCTCCGGATTTATAAAAATACCGGTAACGGCATCAACAAGATACCATTGTGCGATAAGCAGGATATATTGCATGAAGTATATAAATATTTTTTGAAAAACCGATCCTTTCAACATCAGAATAAAGACCGTCAGGTGAAAAACGGTAGGTACGGCATGCCAGTCAAAGGGGGTCCCATAGGTGAAACGCCTCCATACAACCGATAATCCCGTCATTATGATAAGGGTAAAAACAATCAAAACCAGATGGTACTTACGTTCAAAAATAATAATCATCGTAGTACAGGACAGAATAAGAACAATGAGCCCGACAATCATTTCATATCCATTCATAAGAAAGGTCATGGCTGTTTTCCCCCCGTCAGTCCCCGGTCGAAATAACGCCGCTTTGCGTCGGCATAGAGTCTGGATACAGGGATGATTTGCTTATCCTGCATCGTAATTTCACTTCTTGTAATGGATACGATTTTATCCATATTGACAATAAATGAGCGATGACAGCGGATAAAGCGGCTTTCTTTTAATATTTCTTCGGCGGCATTGGCAAACGTGGCATAAATCTCTACTTCCCTGCCGTCTGCCAGATGATAGATGACATTATGCTGCATCGCCTCCACATAGGCGATATCGCGAAAAAGCACTGACCGCACCGTCCCCCCCGTTTTAAGCATAAGACCTTTTGTGTCGGTGCTTTTTCCGGCATCCTCCAGCTTTTGAAGCATGACCTCCACACTTTCCGCTGTGGGCGGTTTCAAGAGATAATCAAAGGCTTGTACCTGATACGATTCCGGACCGTATTCCTTTGATGTTGACAAAAAAACAATCCTGCCGTCCCAGTTCATCCGGCGAAGATGTCCCGCAAGCTTTACCCCTGACATTTTCGGCATAACGATATCCAGTATACAGACATCGGCCGAACCGCCCTCACTTATATATTCCAGTACATCCTCCCCGCAGTTAAATGCTATCGGATGATTTCCCGCCTCACTTAACAGTGCTTTCAGTTTGTCGGTTTCCTCCGGAATATCATCACAAATTAAGATATTCATAGTAAGCCTCCTTAAAAAAATTATAACATAAGATATCAATGAAAAACAGAAGTATGTGCAGAAATCCTGTTGATTCACGCAAAATACTTCACATACGTATTATTCTCTGTTACTGTAAATATAAATCATGAAAAGGAGGCTGCCGATGAATAATGATGTCCGCGCAAAAGATTATTTTCTTTCTCAAAGACCGGAACAATATCCTCTGCGGAAGATATACTCACGTATTGCCAATGCCATGGTATACTGCGGTGATCTTTCCATGAAAGAGCTTTGTGAAATGCCGGAGCAGAAATTAAAGAGATTACGGAATATCGGTCCGTCTGCCCGCAAAGTGATATATGAAGAATGCCGTACTTTTATGGCGGAACAGAAGTCTGCAAATAAAACATCACACGGAAATTAAAGAAAGCATTATCAGAAGTTCGAGGATATGGTGACCGATTTCATCCAAATCACCGATTGCGATTTTACTTTATGTTTTAGAGGAGATGGGAACGATCCATTTATTGAAATAAACAATTTCATATCCGATACCGATAAATTTTCCTATCGCCATCAGCAAAACCTCACTGTGATGAACGTGAGGTTTTGCTGATGATTGATAAAGAAAAATACGTTATCAATGTGTGTATATAAAAGAAAAAGTATAGTGAAAATAAGTGTCTGTATAACTTTTGCACCCCTCCCGTTCAAACTCACAGG
>DBDL01000108.1:2715-2919 GCA_002293545.1 Lachnoclostridium sp. UBA933
CGTATAGTCATTCGGCTTCCATACTAGCGAAAGGTTTCATTCCTTTGCGCCCATTCTTTATATGAATCCCATTTAACATAAAAATAAGTAATTGAAATAGATAAAAAACATAATAACATAATAAATACTATCACTGACACTTTTCCGAAAACAATTTTTTGATATATGGGCTTATTTATAATATTTATTATAGTATTTATAAAT
>DBDL01000108.1:2963-3445 GCA_002293545.1 Lachnoclostridium sp. UBA933
ATAACACATATTGAAATATAGGCAGCTAAATATAATACTTGATACATCAAGATACTATTCAATATTTGTTTGCGCTTTAATACTGTAGCAATTAAAAAATTTGCGAGAAACATTATAATCCCTAAAAATATAAATGATGTCAAAACAAAAAGTTCAGAAAAATCAATGAATCCTCCTCTAGTAGTTGTGTATTTAACCATTACTGCAAATAATGAACATACAAAAAATGAAATACTAGAATAAAATGTAACCATTATTTTTTTCATAGCAATCCTCCTCGCATAAATATAAATGCCATACTCATATCACACATCTGTTTTTTTCTAAGAACTTTTATTGTGATTCTTCATTAGGTAAATAAGCCATATTTCATAGCATTGTAGTAGGTGAACGCACCATGCGTATCATAAATACGTTCTGACATATAAGGTGCGTTTAAACTACCGCTTATAAAAAACCGTGCAATCGGAGCATAATCCGAA
>DBDL01000084.1 GCA_002293545.1 Lachnoclostridium sp. UBA933
CTGTGATGTGATTGATGAAGCGGTTACAGCAGCTTCGGAAGAACCGCCGGATTCCGAAAAACCGTCAAATTCCGGAGAATTAGGAAAAATTTCATCCGAAGCGGCGGTCAAAGAAAAACCGAAAAGCAAGGAGATTACAGTAAATGTAAATAATTCGGAAGTTACATTAAATAAAAAAGAGCAACATATATTTGTAGATATATTTGATGTCTATCCGTTTGATTTATCGAAAGCCGCCGGAAATCGACTGGTTACAAAAGTGAACGGGATTTCCGCTGATTTTACACATCCAATATCACAGGGAGATAGTATAGAACTGGTTTGGGAGGATTGATTCGGTATGATGGATAAGAAAAGCACAGTCAGAATACAGACAATGCACATGTTTCATATATTAATATACCTATTTTCATTATTTCTGTTAAGCAGTTTATATTTAGGTGATTACAAAACCAGTATTAAATACATTCATTTCAATATATTAGCGGAAGCAAGTATTGTTATGTTTTCCGCACTGCTTGTTATGGAACTGCTTCTTTTTCCTTTGCTGCTCAGGATAGAACAGTCAAACAGCAAAGGGAACGTAGTCCTTAAAGTGATTCAGATAACGGCTGCCTATCTGTGTTATTTTGCTTTCCGGGACGAGGTCAGGTTCGGTCTGGGAAACTTTTTGATTCTTTTATTTGCACTGGAATTGATTTATGCTTTGGATTTCAGTGACGCATTACATCGTTTGGTAATCTATCTTGGTATTTTTACCCCGTTTATTATCTTATTTATTCCTTTTCACATGGATAATAATATCGTATACGAAGCCTTTGCAGGAATCTTATTATTTGCTGCGGTTGCTTGCATTATGGAAATTTTTATTATCATATGGGATGGATTTGAACGGCGGATTATGGAGCAGAACCATGTAATGGATGAATTGAATGAGGTATATGAGAAGTTAAAGGAACAGCATGAAGAAATGAACCGCACCAATGAAATCTTAGGGCAGCAGAAATTGAACCTCATGGAAGCAAATAAGAAGATACAAGCGTCACATAAAGAGCTGATGCTTCAAAATTCAATTGCAAACACGGCTTCGATGTCATTGGAAATGGAACCGCTTATGAAATCCCTTTGTGAAATGATACTGGAAAAATTAAATGTTAATTTTGTAGCAATCATTGTTATAAAACAGAAGGAAAGACGTGCCAGTGACGGGGATGAGAAACCAAGTATTGCATTTTTATCGACATTGGGGAGAGAATTTGACCGGTTTGTCGATGAAGTTTTTCAGACGAAAGCTATTGAGAAGATTCTGAGAAAAGAAACCTATACCATGAGAAGAAAAATCGGGGAACGGTCGTTTTACGGTGAGAAGATGTTCTCACATATCAAGTCCTTTGTTGTGATACCGCTTCGTCACCATAAAATACATATGGGAAACGTCATTGTCGGAAGTGTTGAAAAAAACACATTTCGTGGTGAAAGAACCTTTTATGAAACGATTGCCGGACAGATTAGTATGGGTGTGACCAATGCGAATTTGTACCAAAGAATGAGGGAAATGGCAATCAGGGACGGCTTGACGGGGATTTATAACCGGAGGCATCTGACGATTGAGATGAACCGGTATGCCAAAGAGGCGGCACAGCAGGAAAGCCCGATTTCACTGGCACTGTTTGACATTGACCATTTTAAGAGAATTAATGATACATACGGCCATTTATTCGGGGATGATATCATCCGCTTTGTTGCAAAGGTATTAAATAAGACGGCGAAAGAATACAATGGGTTNNGGGGAAGAATTTGTCCTGATATTTGCCGGAAAGAATACGGAAGAGGCCTACAAAGCAACCGAAGAAACATGCGGTATCATCCGCTCGGAAAGAATCCTGCATGAGGGGAAAGAAATCAAAGTGAGGGTAAGCGCCGGAATATCCTGTTTCCCGGAAACATGCGGCAATCCCCACGATATTCTGCGGAGGGCGGACGAGGCGATGTACTATTCAAAGCAGCATGGAAGAGACCGGATTACAGTTGATAATGACAGTATTGCGGAGCAAGCTGCAGGAAGATAATGACGGCACTGCGGAACAAGCTGCAGGCGGATAATGACGGCATTGCAGGACAGCCGGTGATACGGGCAAAAGAACCATTTATGAAAAAAATCAGACGGAACAGAGGGGATTTCACACGATGAAACTAATCAGCATAGCGAGCGGCAGCAGCGGGAATTGTATTTACATCGGAGAAAATAATAACGGTTTATTGATTGACGTGGGAATCAGTATGAAACGAATCGGAGAGGGTTTGGCAGAAAACCGGTTATCGTGGGAGCAAATAAAGGGAATCTGTATCACGCACGAGCATTCCGACCACGTAAGCGGCTTGGCTCCGATTTTACGCAAGTATGACATACCGGTTTACGGCACGGAGGAAACATTGGCTCAAATCACCGAATCCGCAAAAATGGAAAAGGTAGACCGGCAATTGTTTCAGCCTGTGAACCCGGACACTTCTTTTTCGATTGACGGAATGGAAGTAACACCGTTTTCGATTTCCCATGACGCCGCAAATCCGGTTTGCTATACCGTGCGG
>DBDL01000026.1 GCA_002293545.1 Lachnoclostridium sp. UBA933
GCTGACATTTGTTTCAAAACCAGAAAAAAACAATTGGAGTTTTTGTGTGCGAAGCGGTAAAATCTTTTCAAAAGTCTTTATGTGAGGGGATTACAAAAAGAGCAAAAGAACTGGATTTTAATGTGGCCTTTTTTACGGGATTTTTTGTAGGTGAAAGCAAATGGGGAGAAAGAGCAATTTTTAACTTGGCGGACTATCGTCAACTGGCAGGTATTGTAATTGCATTGGGAACCTTTCAGGATAAAACGATTGCAGATGATTTAGTAAAGCAGATCGAAGAAAATTATGACGGTCCGGTTATTAGTATTCTTGTTAAAACCGAAAATTTTTATAATCTATTAATTGATGAAGAGGTTAGTTTGGGACCGGTCTTTAAGCATTTTATAAAAGATCACGGCTACCGGGATATCGGTTATATGTCTGGTCCGTTTGATAATACCGATTCTTTAAAACGCTTGAATAGTTACAAGAAAATAATGAAGGAAAACAATTTGCCTGCCGGTGACGACTTGATCTATGAAGGGGATTTCTGGAAGTTCAAAGGGAAGCAGGCTTGTGATTATTGGATGGAACACCACGGAAAGATTCCGGAAGCAATTATTTGCGCCAATGACTATATGGCGATATCTGTTTGCAACGAATTGATTAACAGAGGCTACAAAGTTCCGGAAGATGTTTCCGTAAGCGGATTTGACGGGATTGTAAACGGACTGGCAGTTGTCCCGTCACTGACAACGATTCAGGTTCCGTTTAAAGCATTGGGGGAAAACGCGGTTAAAATCATTTCTGAAATATTGAGCGGAAAGAAATGCGGGCAGGATACCTATGCAGAAGTGGAATTAATTCTCCGGGAGTCCTGCGGATGCGGAAAACCCGAACGTATTGTTACGTTGCAAAGACAGAGGGATT
Source organism: Lachnoclostridium sp. UBA933 (assembly GCA_002293545.1). Lineage (GTDB taxonomy): Bacteria > Bacillota > Clostridia > Lachnospirales > Lachnospiraceae > UBA933. Next base: position 910 of record DBDL01000026.1, read on the forward strand.
TTTATGTTGCGGCGGAAGAAGCGAATCAGTACGATATGGCAAATACCTTCTTATCCATCAGCTTGGAAAATATTACAGATACGGAAGGGCTTTACAATGTTGTGTTCAATCATGTGTTTCAAGTGAAGGAATATAAAAGCCTTATGATATGTCTGAATGAATCAATGGAACAGAGCAATTCAGGCAGATCAATTGACGATCCGTTTGACGAGCAGATGAAACTGGTTGTGTCAATACGAAAATATGTGCTTTGTGAACATGCAAGCACTGTTTTTCCGAGAAATGAGTTATTACCGGAAAATGTAATTTCTGATGAACCGCAGGTATATTATTTCCTGCCGATACATTTTAAGGATCACTGTTTTGGTTATATCGGGATGTCCCTATGGGAAGGCGGCGGTTACTCATACAGCTTAAACACATATATGGCGAATATATCCAATGGGTTGGAAAACATGCTTATCCGCAGAAGAATGGAGCATCTGATTGCCGATTTGGAAGACATGTATGTTCATGATATGCTGACCGGTTTGTACAACCGGCGGGGATTTGAGCAATTCAGCAAGGAATTTTTTGAAAAAGCAAAAGGAGAGAAGCAATACTTTTTTGTAGCTTCTCTTGACTTGGATTATTTGAAGGTTATCAACGACAAGCTGGGTCATGTGGTTGGCGACGAGGCAATTATGCATGTGGGTGAGGCGCTTCATTTATCGGCTGAGCAAGGTGAAATTTGCGCACGCGTCGGCGGGGATGAGTTTATGGTAATCGGAAGATACAATAAACCGGACGGAGAAATGGAATTTCTGTCAAAGTTTGAACAGTGTATTCATGAAAAAAGGAAACTGACTACAAATTATCACTTGGATGTAAGCTACGGCAGTACAATCGGGATACCGGAAAAACAGTCGAAGCTTAGTGAAATGATTATTAAAAGCGATTACAACATGTATGAAATGAAACGGAAGAAAAAGGGGAACCGGAAACGGACAGAAACGATTGTGAAAGGGGTATCGTAAAGCGGTCAAAACCGATTGTAAAAGGGGTATCGTGAAGCGGACAGAGTTTTGTCTGCGTTGGTATCAGGATGGGGAATTCTTACTTATATAAAACAGGTACCGCACTTATGTATCGTACGGCTGTACTGACCATAAGATTGCGAGAGTACCTTTTTTTACGCTGATTTTTGCCGGTTTTTTGGTGAACTGGTTACTGATTCCGAGGGGGTAAGTGTTTGTCAGTACCGCATCTTTCAGAGGATATTTTAAGCTTTCCAAGGTAACGCCGTTACAAATATCAGTAAGTGAAAGGACAGAGAGGATATCATGCTCGCGCCCTGAAATCGTGATGGATTCGTCTGTAATTGCCGTTAATCTATAGTCCGGTCCGACTAAGACACCGCGGGCGTCCTTAGAGGACAGAAACGCCAGCAATTGTATATTGGCAATGGTGTGATCAAGTCGTCCGCCAAGACCGCCGTAAATTTGGAAATCCTTATATCCTTTGCTCAATCCGTAGTTGATTGAGAGCATCATATCGGTATCATCCTTTTCCGGGGGGTAAGAAAGGCAAGGCTCTGATAGGATGCCGGTACGGACAGAGTCAAGGTCACCGATAATAAGATCAGGCGACAGTTTTATTTTTGTCAGGTAATCCAAACCGCCGTCTGCGGCTAATATCAAATCTTCCTTTTTCGGATGGAGGTTACAGGGGGTCATTTCCCCTGCACCAAAAATATAGCAAATCATAGTGCTTCCTTTCCTGTCATAAGAGAAGTCAAAACAGAAGCTGTCTATCTGTTTGTTATTGTGAAATCAAAACAGCCAAAACGTCAACAGCATTATTATACTACCGGTAGGGTTGTTTTTCAATACGCAAAACACTGTTGCGGGTATTGCGCGGTTATGTTAGAATATTTATGAAAGATTCGTGCAGATATAAATGAAACAATGAAATAAAAACAGAGCGGAACGATTTATTAAATGTTGAATTAATTCATAGAAGAGCAAATGCTTTTGCAATAAAATCGAAATTTAACATGATATTAATGAAAAGACCGGTGTATCACATCAATTCACCTGTATGATATTGATACGGTACACAGGATTCCATTCGATGAGGAGGATGCCATGTACGCAGTAAAATTAACGGATGTTGTCGAGAAAATGAAAATACAGAACCTCACCCCGGAGGTCGATACGACGAATATTGAGATTACACAGGCTGATGTAAACCGTCCGGCATTGCAGTTGACCGGATTTTTTGACTATTTTGACCATCACCGGATACAGATTATCGGACATGTGGAAGCAACCTATATGAAAAAACAAGGGGTGGAGCATAGTCTGTCCATGATGGAAAAGATTCTTTCCTACCGTGTACCCTGTATTATCTTCTGCAGGGATATGGAGGTTCAGAGCGAATGTATCGAGCTGGCAGAAAAGTACGGAATACCGCTTTTTCGGACGAAGGATACGACGACGTCCTTTTCTTCCGAGCTGAACCGCTGGCTGAAAGTAGAACTGGCACCGCGTATTACGGTTCATGGAGTTCTGGTGGATATATATGGAGAGGGTGTATTGATTATGGGGGAAAGCGGCATCGGAAAAAGCGAAGTTGCGCTTGAACTGATTCGGAGAGGACACCGTCTGGTTTCAGACGATGTGGTAGAAATAAAAAAAGTAAGCGATGAAACCCTGATCGGAACCGCTCCCGAAAAGATACGGCATTTTATTGAACTGCGCGGGATCGGGATTATTGATGCCAAAACACTGTTTGGTGTTGAGAGTGTCAAGGATGATCAAAGTATTGATCTGGTTGTAAAATTAGAGGAATGGGAAAAAGAAAAGGAATATGACCGAATGGGACTGGAGGAACAGTATATTGAGTTTCTGGGAAACAAAGTCGAATGTCACTCCATACCGATACGTCCGGGAAGAAATACGGCGATCATATGTGAATCGGCGGCGGTCAATTACCGCCAGAAGCTGATGGGATACAATGCGGCAAGAGAATTGTATAACCGTGTGACCAATGATTTGATAAAGTAGGGGGTTACTTTGGAAACAGTTTATATCGGGGCGGATATCGGCGGTATGACGATCAAGCTGGGATGTTTTGCAGAGGATGGGGAATTGATTGAGAAATGGAGGATTCCCACAAGACTGGAAGACAAGGGAAGCTTTATTTTACCGGATACCGCCATGTCGGTGAAAGAACGGGCGGCAAAAAGAAAATGGATGGTTGCGGGGGTTGGTGTCGGTGTACCGGGACCGGTTACAAAAGACGGAGAGGTATTAAAATGTGCCAATTTAGGTTGGGATGTTTTTTCCTGTAAACAGAAAATGACGGAATTGATGGAAATGGAAAATATCGAAGCAGTGAATGACGCCAATGCCGCCGGTCTGGGAGAATCATGGATGGGAGCGGGGCGTAATTTTCAGAGTATGGTTATGGTGACGCTCGGAACGGGTATCGGAGGAAGTATCATCCTTGATAACCGGGTTTTGCATGGATTTAACGGAGCGGCAGGTGAAATCGGTCATATGAAGGTGGAGTATCATGAAAAAGATGTTTGCGGATGCGGATACCGCGGGTGTCTGGAGCAGTATGCATCGGCAAAGGGTATCGTCCGTATCGCAAAGAAATATATGAAGGAAGGCTCACATATATATATAAATAAAGATATGTTAAATGCCAAGATGATTTTTGACGGAGCAAAAAAAGGCGATGAAAGCTGCCTCGAAATAGTGGATAAGTTCGGGGAGTATTTAGGGACGGCGTTGTCAAATGTTTCTTGTGTTGTGGATACGGAAGCGATTGTGATAGGAGGAGGAGTTTCTAAGGCAGGCAGTATCCTTATTGATAAAGTATCCGAATGGTATCACAGGAAATCCTTATATGCACTTCAGAATAAAACATTTTGTATTGCGGAGTTAGGTAACGATGCCGGTATTTATGGCTGCGCCAAACTGGTGATCGGGCGGGGAAAGCAATGGCAGAAATAAATAAAGGATTCAGCCGGAACAGTTACCGGACACGGCATCAGTAAAAGGAGTTGGCATGGAGGAGTATAAAAGAAACGAACCATTAAGAGAGCATACAACGTTTCGTATCGGCGGAGAGGCGGATTGGTATATTGTCCCCTCGGATATTGATTCATTGAAACAGGCGATATTGTTTTGCATAGACAAGAAAATCCCGTATTATATTATCGGGAAAGGGAGCAACCTCTTATTTCCGGATGCGGGTTTTCGCGGAGCGGTGATTGAGATTGGGAGCGGAATGGACAAGGCGGAGATGCTGGACGAGAGGACAGTCAGGGCAGAAGCGGGTATTTCACTGGCAAAGCTGGCGGCATTCCTTGCCGGACAGGAACTGACAGGATTTGAATTTGCGTCGGGTATTCCGGGAACGCTTGGCGGCGCTGTCGTGATGAATGCGGGCGCTTACGGCGGAGAGATGAAGCAAAGGGTAAAAGAAGTAAATGTCCTGGATTTGCTGACGATGGAAGAAAAGGTATTGACTGCGGCGGAGTTAAATTTTCGCTACCGCTACAGTGTGATTCAGGAAAGGAAGCTTATTGTTTTATCCGGAACGCTTTTATTTGAAAAAGGGAAGAAAGAAGATATTTTATCTTATATGAAAGAATTAAACCGAAAAAGAAAAGAAAAACAGCCGCTAGAATTCCCCAGTGCCGGCAGTACCTTTAAAAGACCGGAGAATCATTATGCCGGTAAACTGATTCATGACGCCGGATTGCGGGGGTATCGCATCGGTGATGCCCAGGTATCGGAAAAGCATTGCGGCTTTGTAATCAATTTGGGAAATGCAACAGCGGAAAACGTACGATGTGTCATTGAAGATGTAAAGAAAACCGTAAAAGCGAAGTTCGGTGTGGAACTGGAGCCGGAGATTCGTATACCAAAAGGATGGGACGAAGAATGAAATTTGTTATTGTAACGGGAATGTCGGGAGCGGGAAAAAGCTCGGTTCTGAATATGCTGGAGGATTACGGGTATTTTTGCGTTGATAACATGCCGATCCGTTTGGTTCCGACATTTATGCAATTGGTTTCCGAATCAAAAGAGGAGAACCAGCGGGCAGCCTTGGGGCTGGACATACGGAGCGGTGAGCTGAAAGAATTGGAACCATTGTTAGAGGAATTTGAATTTAAAATACTGTTTTTGGAAGCTTCGACGCCGGTATTGATCAAACGGTATAAGGAAACAAGGCGTACACATCCGCTTGTTAAGGACTCCCGTGTTGACATGGGAATTGACGAGGAACGGGGAAGGTTAGTCTATTTAAAGCGTCATGCGGATTATATTATTGACACGTCCCAATTATTGATTCGTGAATTGAAACAACAAATCGACCGGATTTTTATCGGAGAAGAAGCTTATCAGAATTTTTTTATCACATTCGTTTCCTTTGGGTTCAAATACGGGATTCCGGAAGATGCCGATTTGGTGTTTGACGTACGGTTTCTTCCAAATCCGTTTTATATTGCGGAATTAAAATCATTGACCGGAGAGGATAAAAAGGTTTATGATTTTGTAATGGAAGCAGAAGCGGCACAAGAATTTTTTGAACAACTGGAAAAAATGCTGAAATTTTTAATTCCGAATTATCGCAATGAGGGAAAAAACCAACTTGTGGTTGCCGTCGGCTGTACCGGCGGAAAACATCGTTCGGTCGCGATGTCGAATGCAATTTATACCAAAGACNNAGAACATAGAGATATAGAAAAGGATCGGTCGTAGCTGCATGTCATTTTCAAAGGATGTAAAAGATGAAATATGCCGGAACAATAACAAAAGCAGACATTGCCAAATGGCGGAAATTGCCGCCCTGTTTTTTGTCTGCGGGCAGATAAGTTATTTTGAAGAAAAAAAAGTTTACATAAAATTAATAACTGAGAACTTGACAGTAGCAGAAAAATACTTTATNNGAAAGCCTTTGATTTTTCACCGGATTTAATTGTAAGAAATTCAAAATCAAGAAAAAAAGTCCAGCAAATGGAAGTCCGAATTGTGAATCAAAAAGAATGCAAGCGTTTTTGCAAAGCGATGAAGTATATGGATGAGAATGGAAATTGGATTTCTGAAGATGTAAAGCCGTTGATACATACAAAACTGATTGTACAAAACTGCTGTAAAAGAGCCTTTATCCGTGGTTTGTTTTTAGCAGCAGGTTCTGTTACCGATCCGGAATACGGATATCATTTTGAAATTGTTTTGGGGAATAAAAGAGAAACGGAGGAAGTGACTGCTGTTTTGTCAGCTTTTGGCGTTTATGCCAAAACAGCGAAACGAAAAAAAAATACGATTATTTATGTGAAAGAAGGTTCGCAAATTGTTGATTTACTCAATATTATGGAAGCTCATGTCGCATTAATGAAATTTGAAAATGTGCGTATCCTAAAAGATATGAGAAATACAATAAATCGACAAGTTAATTGCGAAGCGGCAAACATTAATAAGACAGTTTCTGCTGCCGCAAGACAATTGGAGGACATTTACTATATCAGAGATGAATTGGGTTTTGGTGTACTTTCGGAGAATTTGGCGAAAATAGCGGAATTACGTTTAGAACATGATGATGCTTCTTTAAAAGAACTGGGAGAAATGCTTGATCCGCCAATCGGTAAATCGGGAGTAAACCATCGTTTACGTAAAATAAGTGAAACGGCTGATGTGCTCAGACGTCAGCATGAGGAGGAAAACCAATGATTACAAGAGAGATTAATATCAGTTTAAAAAGCAAAGACGCCGCAAGACCGATTGCCATGTTAGTGCAAGTCGCAAGCAAGTTTAAAAGTGAAGTGAATATCAAGCAGGATGGTCGTTCTGTCAATGCCAAAAGCATTATGGGAATGATGACACTCGGACTTATTTCCGGTCAGGAAGTAAGCGTGTCTGCCAATGGGGAAGATGAGTCGGCTGCGATTGAGAGCATTGAGGATTTTTTACAGGGCCGGTCATAAAAAATAATTGTAAATCATATGATTTCTCCCTACTGTGATTTTATTCTTTCAGGTTTAGCGGAGAATCGTATTCATACCTTGGCATAGATTGTATCCGTGTCAAGGTATTCTTTTCTGAATAAAAGAAATTTGCAGCCGAAAACAAGTGAATGGATAATGGGGCACAAGAGAATCAGCAAACGGGGAATCTTTTAGGTGCCATACGGTTTTCACCGGCGAAAGGAGAAAAATGCCCATGGATTTTACGCATTTACATGTACATACCGAGTACAGTTTATTGGACGGTTCCGGAAAAATAAAAGAGTTGATAGCAAAAACAAAAGAACTCGGTATGGACAGCCTGGCAATTACCGATCACGGCGTTATGTATGGTGTGATTGATTTCTACCGTGAAGCGAAAAAAGCCGGAATCAATCCCGTCATCGGCTGTGAAGTTTATGTTGCGCCGGGTTCCCGGTTTGACCGCGAGGTGACGGGGAAAGAAGAACGGTATCATCATTTGGTGCTGTTGGCGGAAAATAACGAAGGCTACGGAAACTTGATGAAAATTGTATCCAGAGGCTTTACCGAAGGATTTTATTATCGCCCCCGTGTGGATTATGAGGTTTTGGAGCAGTTTCACAGCGGAATCATTGCGTTAAGCGCGTGTCTTGCCGGTGTGGTTGCGACGAAATTGCGTTACCGGCAGTATGAGCAGGCAGTGGAAGAAGCGTATAAGCTCCAAAAAATATTCGGCGAGGGAAATTTTTATCTGGAATTGCAGGATCACGGAATTGAAGAACAAAAGGCGGTCAACCAAGGACTGATGCGTCTGCACAATGAAACGGGAATCCCGCTTGTTGCTACCAACGATATCCACTATACATTTGATACGGACGAGCAGGCACATGACATCTTACTTTGTATTCAGACCGGCAAAAAGGTCAGTGACGAAAACCGGATGCGTTATGACGGCGGACAGTATTATTTAAAATCACCGGGGGAAATGAAAACACTGTTTCCCTATGCGCCGGAAGCATTGGAAAACACACATAAAATTGCCGGACGCTGTCATGTTGAGATTGCATTTAACGAATATAAGCTTCCTCACTTTGAAGTGCCCGATTCATTCAGTGCCTCCGGGTATCTGCGCTTTTTATGCAATCAGGGACTGGTTCGGTTATATAAAGAAAAAGCGGAGGAATTAAAGGAACGCCTGGAATACGAACTTCATACAATTGAAGATATGGGGTTTGCTGAATATTTTCTGATTGTGTGGGATTTTATCAAATATGCAAGGGATCATGGGATTGCGGTCGGACCGGGGCGCGGTTCGGCAGCGGGCAGTCTGGTGTCCTATACGTTAGGAATCACGAACATTGACCCGATGAAATACCAGCTTTTGTTTGAACGGTTTTTAAATCCCGAACGTGTCAGTATGCCGGATATTGATATTGATTTTTGCTTTGAAAGGCGTCAGGAGGTAATTGATTATGTGGTTGAAAAGTACGGAAAAGACAAGGTGGTTCAAATCGTCACATTCGGTACGATGAAAGCGCGCATGGTTCTCCGGGATGTCGGGCGGGTTTTGGATCTGCCGTATTCTTATGTAGACGGGATTGCCAAAATGATTCCGAACGAGCTGAACATCACGCTGACAAAAGCGCTGGAAATGAACCGTGAGTTACATACGCTTACGGAAACAGATGAAAATGCAGGAATGCTTATGGATATGTCAATGCGTCTGGAGGGGCTGCCTAGGCACACGTCCATCCATGCGGCGGGAGTCGTAATCAGCCCCAAAGTTGTTGATGAGTATGTGCCGCTTTCCTGCGGGGCAGATGACATCATTACCACGCAGTACACGATGGTAACACTGGAAGAACTGGGATTGCTGAAAATGGATTTTCTGGGGCTGCGTACCCTGACCGTCATACAGGATACCGTGAACGGGGAATTTGATCTTGATCACATTGATTATAACGATCCCAAGGTCTTTGAATTGATTGCTTCCGGTAACACCGAAGGGATATTCCAATTGGAAAGCGCCGGGATGAAAAGCTTTATCAAAGAATTAAAGCCGGAGAGCATGGAAGATATTATCGCCGGGATTTCCCTTTACCGCCCCGGTCCGATGGATTTTATCCCGCAATATATCAAAGGGAAAAGAAACCGTAACAGCATACAATATGATTGTCCGGAGCTGGAACCGATCCTGAAGCCGACATACGGCTGTATTGTATATCAGGAACAGGTAATGCAGATTGTAAGGGATTTAGCCGGTTTCAGTTATGCCAGAAGTGATTTGCTGCGCCGTGCCATGTCTAAGAAAAAAGGGGATGTGATGAGGGAAGAACGCAAAAACTTCGTTTTCGGAAACCCGGAGGAAGGAGTAGACGGTTGTATTAAGCGCGGCATACCGGAGGAGATTGCGAATAAAATTTATGACGAAATGATTGATTTTGCCAAATACGCGTTCAATAAATCACATGCGGCGGCGTATGCTGTTGTTTCCTATCAGACGGCTTATTGTAAATATTATTATCCGGTCAGGTTTATGGCGGCATTGATGACCTCCGTTATGGGGAGCACCTCCTCCGTGTTTGAATATATCTATTGCAGCCGGAGAATGGGCATTACCATACTGCCGCCGGATATCAACGAGGGGGAAGGGCGTTTCAGTGCCGCCGGTCAGTCGATCCGCTACGGGATGGCGGCAATCAAAGGAGTCGGAAAAGCAGTGATTGATGAAATCATCAGGGAGCGGCAAGCCGGAGGCGCATTCACCTCACTGAAAGATTTCTGCTTTCGTTTACAGGACAAGTCGGTCAACAAAAGAACGATGGAAAACATGATAAAAGCCGGGGTGCTTGATAGTCTGCCCGGTACGAGAAAGCAAAAAATGAGCATATATCTTGAGGTGATTGACGGGGTACATCAGGAGAGCAAAGCCAAAATGTCGGGTCAGATATCACTATTTGATTTTGCGGACGAAGAACAAAGGGAAGAATGGGATACGAAGATGCCGGATGTCGGCGAATACGATAAGGATCAGATACTTGCCTTTGAAAAGGAAGTGCTTGGTGTTTATATCAGCGGACATCCTTTAGAGGAACACGAAGAATTATTAAGAAAAAATACCACGAGAACCTCCAAAGAGTTTTTACCGCAGGAGGAAAGCTCCGTACCGCTTGTGAGAGATGAAGAAATTGCGGTAATCGGCGGTTTAGTCGTAGGAAAAACCATTAAGACAACAAGAAACAATACCATGATGGCATTTGTCACAATCGAGGATATGTTTGGAACGGTCGAAGTAATTGTCTTTCCGAAGGATTTTGAACGTTACAGGAATTTATTGGAAGAAGATTGCAAGCTGCTGATCAAGGGGCGCGTAAACGTAGAAGAAGACAAGCCGGCAAAATTGATTTGTGCCAAAATCATTCCGTTTGAGGAGATACCGCGTGAACTCTGGATTCAGTTCGACAATAAAGAGGCGTTTCAGGCAGAGGAAAAGGAGCTTTACCGGATGACAGAGGATTTTGACGGGAAAGATGCCGTCATCATTTATCTGAAAGCGGAAAAGGCAAAGAAGCAGCTGCCGTACAGCAGGAACATAAGGATTTGCCCGGAGCTTTTGGAAAATCTTGCAGTACGTTTCGGGGAGAACAACGTTAAAATGATACAAAAAAGTGTTGAAATAAAGTGATAAGTCTTGTAAAATAAAATCGTTACGTAAATGAATGATAGGAGTTCCCGCGGAAAGTCCGCAAAGCAGAGCGGTGCTTGGCAGGTATATGGTATCAGTGAGGAATCCGGTAAATAATGAATCAAAAAGCCGGTGATACAATACGCCGGGAAGATCGTATCGGTTACGGAATTGGAGGAATTATGGCAAAGAAAATAAAAAAAGTAGCAGTGCTGACGAGCGGCGGTGACGCCCCCGGAATGAATGCGGCAATCCGGGCAGTAGTTCGTGCCGCACTTTCAAGCGGACTGGAAGTAGACGGGATACGCAGAGGGTATATGGGTTTGATTGAAGAAGATATTATTGAAATGAATGCGATGAGTGTAACCGATATTGTACAGCGCGGGGGAACGATTCTATATACTTCCCGCTGCCCGGAGATAAAGGAGAAAAAGGGCTTAAAAAGAGCGGTCAGTGTATGTAAGCAGCATAATATTGATGGTCTGATTACCATCGGCGGCGACGGAACTTTCCGCGGGGCACAGGATCTTTCCGAGCTTGGGCTGAATACGATCGGAATACCCGGAACCATAGATTTGGATATAGCCTGTACCGAGTACACGATTGGGTTTGATACGGCATGTAATACGGCGATGGAAGCAACAGACAAGGTAAGGGATACCTCTGCTTCCCATGAACGCTGCAGTATTATCGAGGTAATGGGACGGACAGCGGGGCATATCGCACTCTGGTGCGGTATTTCAAACGGAAGCGAATATGTTATGGTTCCCGAACGTCCGGAAGCGAATGATGAAAAGAAAATCATCGAAAAAATATTGAGCAAGAGAAGAGTCGGGAAAAAGCATCACATCATTCTGAAAACCGAAGGGATGGGCGATTCTTATAAAATGGCAAAGAGAATCGAGGAAGCGACCGGAATCGAAACACGCGCAACCATAATCGGGCATATTCAGCGCGGCGGGAATCCAACCTGTAAGGATCGTGTCTATGCTTCGGCGATGGGAGCGAGAGCCGTAGATTTGCTATTGGAAGGCAAAACGAACCGTGTTGTGGCATACCGTCACGGGAAATACACGGATTATGATATCGGTGAGGCACTAGCTATGACAAAGGATGTGGATCCGATTTTATATAGTCTGACGAAGCGGTTGTCGAGGTAGGGCAGGTGCAAAACGCTTCATTTGGGAGAATTGAAGGAAAACAAAATGGATTAAAAATGGTAAATAATGAAAATCACAAAATGCATATTTTGATTGATTATTGTTATAATAATAAAAAAGCGGCCGATTGAAAACCGCGGCACTGCCGTTTACGGAGCAAACCTTGTTCCGCAGGCAGATGAACGAAAGTTCATAGGGATTTCCAATGAACTAAGGCTTTCCGATCATTTAAAAAGAAAATCCGTGCTTTTGCTGAAAATGAAAAGCACGGATTCGGTATTTACATATTGTGTTTTATTCCTATTCTTCTGCCTCATTTTGAGGTGTGATTGTTACATATTCTCTGTCATCGCTGTCTTCGTCTTCGTCATACAAATCATTGTCGAAGTCATCCTCGTCATAGTCATCAAGATAATCCTTGATCAAATATGACTTGATTAAATAAACCGCACCTGCGATTAATCCCGCGATAAGAATCAGACTGAAAATAACTTTAAAAAACTTTTTCATATTGATGTCCGTCCTTTCAAGAGTGAAGCAAAATATAATAGCCTGCTCTTAATTTTAGTATAGCACTTATTTGTGAGTTATTATACATTCTAAATCAAAATCAAAAAAAAGTAAAGGGAATTTAGCAAAAGTTATAATAATTTCCGGATTCACCGAATAATTTTGTATATAATTCAAATTGTATTCGTCAGAGAAAAGTTGTATTATGAGTAAGGACTTAAAGTTCAAGATGAATGTAAGATTTATAAACGGACAGAATGTTCAGGAGAGCTTTCGTCCATTGAAGTTTGTGTTTTATAGTGAAAAAACATTGGTAAATGTCATGGAGGTATGATTATGGTATCAGAAGGTACAGAAAAAGCGAAAAAAACGACAATCGCTAAAGCACCAACAGCAAAGGTGACAGACACAACATCAAAAAAAACGACAACAGCTAAGAAAGCAGCAGAACGAACGAAAAAGTCAGAAGCTGAAAAAATACCGGCAATAGACAGAGTAATGGCAGCCGAAAAGGAACCGGTAACATCCAAAAAGACACCGGCAGCAGCAAAGACCGCATCGGCAGCAAAGAAAACAACGCCGGCAGCAAAAACAGCATCAAAAACCGCACCGGCAAAAACAGCAGCGGCGTCAAAAACCGCAGCAGCAAAATCAACTTCCAAGAAAACGGCGGCAGCAAAAACAACATCAGCCAAAAAGACACCGGCAAAGAAAACATCTGCTTCAAAGGC
>DBDL01000200.1 GCA_002293545.1 Lachnoclostridium sp. UBA933
TTGTACATATGAAATATATGATACGTCGGTGTAAGCAGCATTTTCTCCCCTTCTGTTAAAATCACCGATTGCAGTACATTGACAAGCTGGGCAATATTTGCCATTTTAACCCGGTCACAGTGCTTATTGAAAATATTCNNGTATTCTGCTGGTACAGGAATCCCGGATTTGTCCCCGGTTCAACATCAAACCAATTCCCCCATTCATCCACAATTAATCCAACCCGCTTCTCCGGATCGTACTGATCCATAATACTAGAGTGTTTCCGAATCAATTCCTCCATAAACCATGTATTTCTCATTGTTTTATACCAATCATGTTCCGTAAATTCAGTGGCGGAACCTTTTTCGTCCCACCCGTCTTTAAACGTATAGTGATGCAGGGAAAGACCGTCCATAAAGCCGCCGGCAATTTTCATAAGCTGTTCGGTCCACCGGTAGTCGGAGCTGTTCGGACCGCATGCGATTTTATAAATGGAATGTCCGCTTCGGTAATTGCGTAAAAAGGTTTGGTAGTGACGGTACAGATTTGCATAATACTCCGGCGTCATATTTCCGCCGCCGCCCCAGTTTTCATTACCTACGCCAAAATAATCAATTTTCCACGGTTCTTCCCGCCCATTCTCTTTACGCATGTCAGCCATCGGCGATGTCCCGTCAAATGTCATATACTCAACCCACTCGGACATCTCCCTGACCGAACCGCTTCCTACATTTCCGTTAATATACGGTTTGCATTCCAATTGCCGGCACAGCTCCAAAAATTCATGCGTTCCGAAATGATTGTTTTCGACCACACCTCCCCAATGTGTATTGATCATTTTTTTTCTTGATTCTTTGGGACCGATACCGTCTTTCCAGTGATATTCATCCGCAAAGCATCCGCCAGGCCATCGGAGCACTGGAATCCCCATTTTCTTTAAGGCATTCACGACGTCATTTCTCATGCCGTTTGTGTTGGGAATCGGAGAATCCTCCCCGACATACAAGCCCTCGTAAATACATCTCCCTAAATGCTCGGAAAAATGCGAATAGATTTCCGCATTGATATGTCCGATTTTGCGTTCCGTGTTGATATAATATTTTGCCATAATCCTCTCCATTTCTGCGCATGTTTTTGCGCATAATTATTTTACTTATTCACCGCTTCTTGTAATGCCTGGTTTTCTTCATCCGACAATGCCACAAAAACTTCTCCCGCTTTTACTTCTTTTATAAACGTAAAACATCCTTCCCGGTTACTGTGCATGGAATTGATAAGAAAACCGTTATTTTCTTTTGTAAGCAGTGCCAATACAAAGCTTAATGTTCCGCCCACCTCTTTAAATGCGTCATATTTGACAATCCCCATCTTAGAATAGGTTTTAAGTAAGCTGCCGTCGATATCATTTAACCGGTGATTCATCTTCTCCAGTACAGAGATTATTTTATCCATATTCTCAAACTTATTCACAAATGCTTTTTCCAGCGAAGCACCGTCCTTCCCTTTCATAAAAGCAAAATACCTCTTCTTTAGTTTGTTTTGTTTTATTACAAAAACAATTAATAATATTATTAAACTAAGCAGACATGCCGCAATGATTACTACAACCATATCTATGTTAATATCATAATCTTTAAACTGAAACATAATATCCTCCATTCTGATTACACATTCCAAACACACGTTCCTTTTTTAATTTTGAAAATAATCCACTATTTTTTCCAACTCGGCGGTTGAATAATATTCTATCTCTATTTTTCCCTGTTTTTCGCTTTTACGCTTTATCGTTACTTTAGTCCCGATTATTTCTCTTAGTTTATCCTCCAAATCTTTATAGATAAAGGAATTGGTTAATTCGTTCATAGCCTTTTTATGATTTGGTTTGATTAATTGCTTAACCAACTTTTCCGTTTCACGGACACTTAGTTTTTCATCAAATATCTTCATTGCCAAATGAAATTGCTCCTCTTTCACAGGAATGGATAATAATGCCCTGGCATGTCCGCTTGTAATCCGTTCATCAATCAGCATGTCCAATATCCGTGAATCTAATTTCAAGAGCCTTAATGCATTGGTAATTGCCGTCCTGCTTTTTGAAACCCTTTCTGCAACATCGTCCTGCTTCAGATTATATTCTTTAATCAATCTCTGAAAAGCGTATGCTTCTTCGACCGGATTCAAATCCTCTCTTTGGATATTCTCAATGAGGGCAATTTCCATAATCTCTTGCGGGGAATAATCTTTTATTATTACAGGGACACGCTTCAGCCCTGCAAGCTTCGCTGCCCGCCATCTTCTCTCTCCGGCAATAATCACATAATAATCGTCTTTTTTTGAAACGACCAAGGGTTGTACAATCCCGTGCTGCTTTATTGATTCCGATAATTCGACCAAAGAATCTTCGTTAAAATTCTTTCTTGGCTGTTCTTTGTTGGGTTCAATCTGATTAATATCTAAATCCGTCCCCCCCTTATTACTCTGTTCGGATGTTTTATTGGGGATTAAAACATCAATTCCGTTTCCTAAGCCTTTCCCCAAGCCGTTTTTTTTCTTTGATGCTGTCATAACACTTCATCCCCTCTTTCAATTACTTCCTGTGCTAATTTGCGATATCCCAAAGCACCGCTTGACTTGGAGTCATATAGATTAATCGGCAGTCCGTGACTAGGTGCTTCTGCCAAACGGACACTTCTTGGTATGACCGAATTATATATCTTTTGATTCAGATTTTCTTTTACGTTTTCAATTACTTGTGTTGATAAATTTGTTCTTGCATCAAACATCGTAAATACAACTCCTTCGATTACCAGTCTGGGATTCAGTCTTTCCTTTACTAAATTGATACTGTAAATCAATTGACTTAATCCCTCCAGTGCATAATATTCACATTGAATCGGAACCAAAACCGTATCTGCCGTTGTCATTGCATTTACCGTCAACGTATTTAGAGATGGGGGACAATCAATAAGAATAAAATCATATTGGTTACGAATCGTTTCTACTTGTTTAAATAATATGTATTCTCTCTCGTGAATTCCAATTGTTT
>DBDL01000102.1 GCA_002293545.1 Lachnoclostridium sp. UBA933
GAATTTGAACCTGTGATATAAATGTCCGCATTGAACTTTACCCGCAGTGAGTTTATGGCTTTTTCCCATCCTCCCACCTCTTGGATTTCGTCGAAAAATAAATAGAATTTTTCTTTGCTCTTACCGAGTTTCTCACACACATAATCGTGGAAAGCATTATATTCACACAGATGTTGATTACTCAAGTCCTCAAAGTTTAAAAAGATCGTATGGGGGCTGTTTATCTCATTCCGGATTTGTTCCAGTAATACACTCTTCCCGCCGCGGCGAATGCCCGTCAGCACTTTTATTACATCCTTACCGATGAATGGACGAATTTTCGATAAGTAAGTTTCACGAATAACCATAGTTATCAACTCCTCACCAAGATACTATATCATATGGTATAACTATTAGTCAATGAGATTATACAATTGATATAAGATATAACTGATAACATTTTGCAAAATGTTTTTAGTTTGGTTATATCAATACCTGACATGGGATTCCCAATACAGGAGAAGCATCCGCCTTTAGCCATAAGAAAGGCGCGTGTCGTTTTATTCAATAAAACCCTTTTCCCACACTTTCAGTACGGCGTCCGCCGCGCGCATCCCACCTCCAGTTTTTAGGCAAGGGCGAGGTGCGTTTTGTGTCACCGACAATGTCAAAAAAAATTAGCCAAAACTGTGAATTTTGGCTAAAATAGCGTTCCTGAGAGGATTCGAACCTCCGACCTACCGCTTAGGAGGCGGTCGCTCTATCCAGCTGAGCTACAGGAACGGATTATCTATCAAAAAGACGGCATCCTAAGCGGATTATTCAGGCATTCTCTCAGGATGCCGTCTTATTTTTACTTCACATAAACAAGTGAAATCTCTTATTTATGTATTTACAAATACTTCTTCAATTCATTCACCTTATCCAGCCGTTCCCAAGGCAAGGTCAAATCATTCCTGCCAAAATGTCCGTAAGAAGCCGTTTGCTTGTAAATCGGTTTTCTCAAGTCCAGCATTTGAATGATGCCGGCAGGTCGGAAGTCAAAATGACTGCGGATAATTTCAATTATTTTTTCATTGGATATCTTGCCGGTTCCGGAGGTATTGACCATAATAGATGTCGGGGAAGCAACACCGATGGCATAAGAAAGCTGGATTTCTATTTGGTCGCAGAGTCCGGCGGCAACAAGGTTTTTGGCGGCATATCGTGCGGCATAAGAAGCGGAGCGGTCGACCTTGGTCGGGTCTTTGCCCGAAAAAGCGCCGCCGCCGTGACGAGCCCATCCGCCGTATGTATCTACAATAATCTTTCGTCCGGTCAGTCCGCTGTCACCGTTAGGTCCGCCGATAACAAAACGTCCGGTGGGATTTATAAAGAATTTTGATTTATTTGTGACAAACTTTGTCGGTAAAATAGGATCAATTACATATTGCCGGATGTCTTTTTGAATTTGCTCCCAAGAGATTGCTTCATCGTGCTGACTGGAAACAACAACAGTATTCAGATGAACCGGATTTCCTTCCGTATCGTATTCTACAGTCACTTGGGATTTGCCGTCGGGACGAAGATAAGGAAGTGTTCCGTCCTTACGTACTTTGGTTAATTGACGCGTCAGCTTGTGTGCAAGATAGATTGGATAAGGCATGTATTCGTCGGTTTCATTCGTCGCATATCCAAACATCAAGCCTTGGTCCCCCGCACCGATTGCACCGATTTCCTCATCGTTTAACTTTGCTTCCAAAGCTTTGTCCACACCCAATGCAATGTCTTTGGACTGCTCGTCAAGTGCTACGATAACACCGCAGGTATTGGCGTCAAAACCATAGGCAGACTGATTGTAACCGATTTCATTGATGGTATCGCGTACGATTTTTTGTATATCAACATACCCGTTTGTTGTAATTTCACCCATGACAAGCACTAAACCGGTTGTAATTGCCGTTTCACAAGCAACGCGGCTCATTGCATCCTGTGAGATGAGCGAATCGAGAACCGCGTCGGAAATCTGGTCGCATATTTTATCGGGATGACCTTCGGTTACTGATTCAGAAGTAAATAGTAATTTATCCATATTGCACCAACCTTTCTATAAAAGATACTTACGTCTGGTTTCAAGTGTGAAGATTAATATAAATTCATTGTAAATATAGCATACACGTAAGGAATGAAATAGTCAAGAATAAAAAGTACATAAAAAGCTGTTAATCTATCAAATATTATGGTACAATTTTAGTAAAGTAACTTACTTACAGATAAAATATCAGGATACCGGTATATTTGGGCAAGATAGTGCAAAAATTAGGTATACAGGAGAAAAAGGAGAATAATCGTGTCAAAAATATTGATTATTGAGGACGAAAGAAGTATTGCGGAGTTAGAAAAGGATTATTTGGAGCTGAGTCATTTTGAAGTGGGCATTGAGGAAAATGGGGAGCAAGGTCTGGAAGCGGCATTGTCAGAAGAGTTCAATCTGGTGATTTTAGACTTGATACTTCCCGACATGGATGGGTTTGAGTTATGCAAGCAAATTCGTGAACGAACGGATATTCCGATTATTGTTGTATCCGCTAAATGCGAAGACATTGACAAGATTCGTATTTTAGGATTGGGCGCGGATGATTATGTGACGAAGCCGTTCAGCCCAAGTGAATTGGTAGCAAGAGTAAAGGCACATTTGTCAAGGTATAACAGCTTAACAAGGGCAAGCGAAAATGAAGTGATTGAGATTGATGATATCCGTATTGACAAGACCGCAAGAAGAGTTTATGTCTTTGATGAAGAAGTGTTCTTTACGAGCAGGGAATTTGATTTACTGGCATTCCTAGCGAGCAATCCTAACCGCGTATTTACAAAAGAAGAATTGTTCAAAAAAATATGGGGTGTTTCTTCCATTGGAGAAAATGCGACCGTAACTGTTCATGTTAAGAAAATACGGGAGAAGATTGAGAAAAATGCAGCAAAACCCGTATATATTGAAACAGTTTGGGGGATCGGTTATCGGTTTAAATTGTACAACCCGTCATAAATCTGGTGATTTTTAACACGGACTATTTCGTATAATACCATATTGA
Organism: Lachnoclostridium sp. UBA933; assembly: GCA_002293545.1. Classification (GTDB taxonomy): domain Bacteria; phylum Bacillota; class Clostridia; order Lachnospirales; family Lachnospiraceae; genus UBA933. Next base: position 3,051 of record DBDL01000102.1, read on the forward strand.
AAACTCAATACTATCATTAGCTTTGAGCTGATGAGGTGATTGAGTGAACAAAAAAGTTAAATATTTTTTAAAATTCATAGGAATAACGAGCGGGGTATATTTAAGTTTCCGATATCTACTGCCGCTTGTTATTCTTTTTGTTTTGGCATTTATTTGTGCCAAAGGAATGCTGCCGATTATTGAATGGTGTTATGTCAAAATGCATATATCCAAAAAAGTCGCGGCACCGATATTACTGCTGCTTTTTTTAATCATCCTCTTTGGTTTTTTGGGATTTCTTTCCGTAGCGCTTACCGAGCAAATTACAGGACTGATCTATTCGATTCCGCAGTATAAAGTTCTCTGGGACGATAAAATGGAGGCAGTATGCCATTATATAGACAATGTATTTGGAATGACGGAAGGAAATTCATTGAAATTCATGGAAGATATTATCAGGCAGGCAAGCGATATGACATTGAAAAGAATTGTCCCGACAATGGCAGGTCTGGCAGGAAAAGCCCTGATTATTTTCTTTCAGGCACTCATGGGGATATTTATCTTTTTTGTTTCCGTCCTGATGTTTATCAGCGACCATAAGAAAATCAGAAAGGCATTCAAAACCTTTCCGTTAAGGAAACAAGTACAGCCGGTGTTAATCGAATTGAAAAGAAACGGACTGATTTACGTAAAAGCACAAAGTATCATCATATGTCTGATATCACTGATATGTACAGGAAGCCTTTTTTTGATTGGGAATAAGTATTATTTATTGTTCGGAATTACAATCGGTATATTAGACGCCCTGCCGGTATTAGGAAGCGGAGTCGTATTTGTTCCGTGGGCTGTCTTTTCCATAGTCAGCGGAAATTATCTGAATGCGGCTATCCTGATCACCGGATATATTGCTTCGCTTTTGGTCCGCGAAGTTTTGGAACCCCGGCTGTTGGGGAATAGCATGGGGATTCTTCCGGTTTTTATGCTGATGTCTATTTTTGTCGGAATCAATGTATTTGGTGTGCTGGGAATTGTACTCGGACCGATTGGTTATGTAGCCATTAAAACACTAATGCAGACAAAACTGAAATTTTTTGAATAGCCTAATATCAGGCTGTATATAATAATGCATTAGAAAAAGGTTCACAAACCGGAGGGAAATCAATGAAGACAAGTGATTTTGGTTCTGATTTTTTAGAAAATAAAAAATATATGGACGAGCTTTTTTATGTCAAAAAGAGTTTTGATGTTATATACCGTGTTATGGAAATCGGCGGCAGACAAGCTTGTTTTTATTTTATCGACGGGTTTTGCAAAGATGAGGTTATGGAAAGGATTATGACGCATCTTTATAAAATCACGGAAAAAGAATTCCCTGAAACGGCGCATGATTTTTTAAAAACAACGCTTCCTTACGGAGAGCTTGATTTGGTTGCCACAGAGGATAATTTGATTCAGCGTATGCTTTCCGGCGTTCCTGTCATGATTATTGACGGGTTCAATGAATTTCTGGCAATCGACTTCCGGACCTATCCCGCACGCAGTGTAATGGAGCCGGAAACCGACAGGGTTATGAGAGGCTCAAGGGATGGATTTGTAGAAACCATTGTATTTAACACGGCGCTGATCCGGAGGAGGATTCGGACCCCCGATTTGATTATGGAAATGCATACGGTAGGAAACAGTTCACGAACCGATGTGGTAGTCAGTTATCTGGAAAAGCGCGTCAATAAAAAAATGCTGGGGGATATCCGAAAACGTATTGATGAGATTGATATTGATGCCCTGACAATGAATCAGCAGAGCATCGCGGAATGCCTTTATAAACACAAATGGTTTAATCCTTTTCCCAAGTTTAAATTTTCAGAACGTCCGGACGCTACGGCGGCGGCAATACTGGAAGGCGATATTGTGATTCTTGTGGATAATTCACCGGCGGCGATTATCCTGCCCACTTCTATATTTGATATTAACGAGGATGCGGATGATTATTACTTTGCACCGATTACGGGGACATATCTGAGGTTTACCAGATTTATTATAAATATCGCGGCTGTTTTGATGACCCCCACCTTTATGCTACTTATCAATCATCCGGAATGGCTGCCCTCCTGGCTTGAGTTCATTAAAATTGACGATGCGATACAAGTGTCTGTCCTGCTGCAATTTTTGATTTTGGAATTTGCCATAGACGGGCTTCGTCTGGCATCACTTAACACACCCAATATGCTTAGTATGCCGCTGAGTGTCGTCGCCGGTATCGTCTTAGGCGACTATACAGTCAGTTCAGGGTGGTTTAATAAAGAAGTCATGTTGTATATGGCGTTTGTAGCTGTTGCAAACTACAGTCAAATCAGTATTGAGCTGGGATATGCTTTAAAATTTATGAGAATCATACTCCTGTGTGCGACATCTTTTTTCGGAATCTACGGTTTTGCCGGCGGCATCCTATTTATACTGCTTTGTATCGCCCTGAATAAGACAATGGTAGGGAGAAGCTATCTTTATCCGCTGTATCCCTTTAACAAAAGTCAGTTTTTCAGGAGATTCTTCCGAATCAGTCTTCCGCATAATGATGAAATACAGAAAGAGAACAATTAAAGGAGTATATTCGTAATGTTCGTATGAAAACGATAAACGAATTTCCTTTTATCATGGAGTGATTCAGATAGTATTCCGCTTATCCTCCGTTCATAATTCCAGTGCCGCTTTTTGCAGGTTGTAATAAATCCCTTTTTGATTCATCAGTTGTCCGTGATTCCCTTCTTCTGCTATTTTCCCGTCCTTTATTACAAAAATCCGGTCCGCCTTTTTTATTGTTGACAGACGGTGCGCGATGACAATGGATGTCCGTCCTTTTAATAACGTTTCAATTCCCATTTGTACAAGCCGCTCCGTCTTTGTGTCGATATTGGAAGTCGCTTCGTCGAGGATTAGTATTCGGGGAGAAGAAACCATTGTCCTTGCAAAGGCGATCAGTTGTTTCTGACCGATGGAAAGTCTTGACCCGCGTTCGCTGATTTCGGTATCGTATCCGTTTTCCATTGCCATGATAAAGTCATGAGCATGGACTGCCTTACATGCCGTTATGATTTCTTCATCTGTGGCGTCCAATTTCCCGTACCGGATATTATCCCGTACCGTACCGGAAAACAGAAAATTATCCTGTGTCATAATCCCCATCACGGAGCGAAGATTGTTAATTGTCACCTGACGGATTTCATCATAGTCAATCCATATTTTACCCTTTTGGATATCATAAAACCGGCTGATCAAGTTGGCGATCGTAGATTTGCCGGCACCGGTTTCCCCGACTAAGGCAACGGTTTCTCCCGGTTTGATTGTAAAACTTACATTTGACAAGACTTCTTCGTCCCGGTCATAACAAAAAGTCACATTCCGAAACTCGATTCTGCCTTGGATATCCGGCAGTATTTTTGCCTGGTCGGTATCGGTGATATCCGGTTTTTGGTCAATCAATTCAAAGACCCGTTCCGCACCGGAAAGGTTTGTCGTCAGTTTATTATAGAATTGCCCCAGCTTATTAATGGGAGCCCAAAACATACCGAGATAGGTTGAGAAAGCAATAAACGTCCCGATTTCTACGGTGTTGTTTCCAAGTAATATAATTCCGATATAATAGAGCAGAATGGTTCCTAAAGCCCAACTGATATTCAGAACCGATTCAAAAGCGTCCTGAATCTTTACCGCATCCAAATAGGACTTTTTCTGTTCATTTAAAAGACCGTCAAAAGTCTGAATCGAACGTTCTTCTGCCGTAAAGCTTTGAATTACATTGATTCCCGAAAAATTTTCATATACATAAGCATTTACATTGGAAGTCTTTTTTCGGTGTATCTGCCATTTCCCATGAGCAAAATGTCCGATTAACGTAATGCCGGCAAATAAAATCGGAAGAGTAAGAAATACAGCTAATGCCAGTCTGGAATTTTTGATAAGCATAATGACGGCAACCGTAATGATGGTAACAAACTCCGGCAGCAGGGTTATGACGCTGGCTTCCAGAACATCCCGTAAAGAATTGATATCGCCGATCAGGCGTGCCAGAATCTTTCCGGTTGGTCTGCTGTCAAAAAAGGAGATGCTTAATTTTTGTAAATGTGTGTAAAGCTCCCGGCGGATCTTCATCAGAATATCGTTTGAAATTTCACCCATCATCCGCATACGTTTCCTAATTAAAAATACCAAAATAACATTCAGGATGATTGCCAATGCCGCATAACCGATTAATCCCGGAACATTTCTTTTCAGGACACAGTCATTTATCATGACTTCAAAAATAATCGGATTCGTCGTAATAATAGCAATGGATACTGCCATAATCATTAGTATAATAGTAATCTTTCTTTTATATCCCAACAGATAACGAAACAATCTGCGGTTTGTATTTGTCTTTGAAACCTGTCTTAAACTTTCATCCTGTTTCGCCGTATTGATTGACATGATTTTCTACCTCCATTAATACTGAACTTGATACGTTTCATAATACAACCCTTTTTTCTCCATTAACTCCTCATGTGTACCGCGTTCCGCAACCATACCGTCTTTCAAGTAAAGGATTTCATCGGCATTGCAAACGGCGGAAATCCGATGCGCAATAATAATTTTTGTCGTATCCCCCAGTTGTTCCAACTCGCCCTGGATTTTCTTTTCGGTTTCGGTATCTAGCGCGGAGGTGGAATCATCCAGAATCAAAATCGGTGCCTTTTTGGCAAACGCTCTGGCGATACTAAGCCGCTGCTTCTGCCCGCCGGAAAGACCTACACCCCGCTCACCGATAACCGTATCATATTCATCTTCCATATTTTCCACAAATTCACTTGCCTGCGCCTGTTCCGTTACGCGCTGGATTTCCTTTTCGCCGATGTCATAATGCACACCCATTCGGATATTTTCCACGATGGTATCAGAGAACAAAAATACATCCTGTAAAACAAGGGCAATATTTTTTCGGATATCCTTGATTGCCAGTGTCCGGATATCTTTCCCGTCGATTCGTATTTCACCGGAGTCAACGTCATAAAAGCGCTCCAATAAGTCGATTATCGTGCTTTTACCGGAGCCGGTAGCTCCCATAATTCCCAAGGTTTTACCTTTTGGTAATGAAAAACTGATATTTTTGATAATGTGTTGTTTCCTTCTTGTGAAGCTCACATTTTGAAATTCAATATTTCCCTCCGCTCTTGCAAAGGCTTGCGGAGAATCGGTTTCTTTGATTTCCGGTTCGGTTTCTAATATTTTATTTATTTTCTTGTCCGAAGCGAAAGCAGCCGCAACGTCCTTTACAAGCCAGCCGATAATATCAAGCGGCCATGAAAGCAGGCTCGTGTACTCGATGAATGCACCCAAAGAACCGATGGTCATTTGCCCGTTCATCGTAAGAACCCCTCCGAACAATACAACAAGAATCAGCATGACATTTGTGCAAAGACGGATATTCGGGTAACAATTTGATATGGTTTGAATCATTTCCAGATTCTTTTTTAAGTATTTCTTATTGGTTCGTTGGAATTTATTGATTTCATAGTTCTCTCTGGCGAATGATTTTACCGTGCGGACGCCGCCGAGATTCTCCTGTGCGACCTTGGTTAATTTCGCATTTTCCTCGCTGATTTCACCATACGTTTTATCCAGTTTCCGTTCCATCTTGATTGCGATCACTGCCACGACCGGAACAATAATCAGTGGTACAATCGTAAGAAGCGGGCTGATACGAAGCATACAGATTAAGACAATCGTACAGTGTATCACGACTTCAATGACAAGCATTCCGACGTAGCTTGTTAAGTTCCATAGGTTGTCAATATCATCTTTTACCCGCGCCATCAGTTCTCCGGTATTTGTTTTTTGGAAAAAGCGGATCGAAAGATATTCGATATGACAAAATAAATCCTTGCGGATACCCAGAGCCACTTTCGTGCTTCCGAAATCAAAAAGGTATTCCTTGACATACTGAAAAATTGCGCGTCCGATACCTATAAAAAGTAAGGTAATCAGCAGTCTGTTTAACAGCGGGGAATTGCCCTTTACGATAACATCATCAATTACCCGTTTTGTAACTTGCGGTGCATACAAGTCAAGAGATACGGATATGATTAAGGACAATGTGCCGATTCCGTAAATCCACCAATATTTTTTTATGTACTTTCTTAGGCTTTTCATGTTCCCTCCTGTTATATACCTCTGTGCAGAATCCTTTTTATGATGTTCATGCTGACTTGTAAAATAAGTTTTTATAAATTAAAAATGGGCATTTTTTATTATCTTGTATTGCAGACTGCGACAAAAATATTTAAGTTAAACTTGGAAAAAATTTATAGTTTGATTTTAAGAAAGAAATATTACTGATTTTTAATATCTAGTTTTTGAAGTGTCATTTTCGTTGTTAGAAGGTAAAACGTGCGACTTTTTGTTACATTTAACGTACGTGTCTCATGAAGTAGTAAAGATATCTTAAAACGAAGCATGATTGAATTCTCACGCACTAACATTCATGATCTAATATAGTATATGCAGTCCAACAAGATACACAAAGTGTTTTAATGAGTAAGTTTAT
>DBDL01000047.1 GCA_002293545.1 Lachnoclostridium sp. UBA933
TTGTACGTAAGTTTAATGCAACCTATGATGAAGTCCTGACCGAACCGGAGGCACTTTTGCCGGGGCGCAAAGTGGCGCAGCGTCTGCCGGGAACAGACGGAAAGGCGAAGATGAGTAAATCCTTAAATAATTGTATTTATTTATCGGATACGGCAGAGGACGTGCGTAAGAAAGTTATGAATATGTATACCGACCCCAATCATATCCGGGTGGAAGATCCGGGTTCCTTAGAGGGGAATACGGTATTTACCTATTTGGATACCTTTTGCAGGGAAGAACAGTTTGCTGAATATTTACCGGACTACGCCAATCTGGAGGAATTGAAAAACCATTACCGGAGAGGCGGTCTTGGTGATGTGAAAGTGAAAAAGTTTCTGGACCGTATTTTGCAGGAGGAGCTGGAACCGATTCGGAAACACCGTGCCGAATATGAAAAGGATATCCCCGCTCTGTGCGGAATATTAAAAGACGGGAGTGAAAAGGCAAGGGAAACAGCGAGCCGGACGCTTTCGGAAGTGAAAGAAGCGATGCAGATCAATTATTTTGACGGGAAAAGAACCCTCGATATTACTATATGAAACGACATAAAAAACTGCCGCGTTCAATATACATAAAATTACAAAATGGAAATTATACTTTCTTGCGCAAACCCTCAGGGTATGGTAAAATAGATAAAGTATGTTTTGTCATGTATTATGGTTTTTCCTATGAAAATAAATAAGGATGTGGAGAAAATGAAAAATAAGCTGTTGCTGTACATAACCGTCTTTGGATTCAGTTTATTATGTACCTTATTATTTACCGGAGCATTGACGGCAGAAGCAAAAAGCAAAAAAGGTGCGGCTGAGGAGCGCACACCAACAAATCAAAAACAGGTTCAGACGAAGTTTACTTCGCAAACTTCGCCCCGGAAACCGAAAGCCGTCCGGCTGGATAAGAAACAGTCAAAAACAACAGAAGCGATTGATACAAGCGATTGGTTTATCGGCGAGTCGGATAAGCGGGATGTAACGATTATAGGACATGCCGGAGAAAAAAAGGTGTTGGGTTTATACGGCATAGACGAAGAGTTTAAGGACCGGGTTACCCAGACATGGCTGTCTACAGATACGGGACTTGCGGCAATTGATGAAGAGGGAAACGTACAGTGTTTGGGATTGTCGGAAAAAGGAGTGGAAATCACCAACACCATTTCTTATGAAGAAGAAGTGATTGCCATTCTTCGTTGTATCATCTACATATCGGATCCCCAATTATTATATACGGCACTCCGGGTAAAGCCGGGGGAATTATTGCCGGAATTGATTACCGGACTGACAGAATACAGTTCCGTTACCTATGAATCAAATAATAAAAAAGCGGTAACATTTAATGTATGGAATGAATTATTTGCCGTTGCCTATGGAAAGGCGGATTTAGAGATTCGTGCAGACGGCAAAAAACTGAAGCTTACCGTATGGGTATCGAATCCCAAACTAAATACCGCATGGTTCTTGTCAATAAAAGGGAAAACAAAACAACTTACCGTAAAAGGGAAATCAGGAGCAACCGCTGTTACGTTCAGTTCCGGTAATTCTAAAGTAGCGGCTGTCAGTAAGACAGGTAAAATAAAAGCGAAAAAAATAGGGAATACTATGATAACTGTTTCTGTTGACGGGATAAAACTGAAATGTGTCGTCAATATTACTTATAAAAAAGCATTGAAAGTAATTAACAGTGCCAAAAAGGTACTCGGAAAAAGATACAGTCAGGCAAGAAGAATGAGTAAAAATTGTTTTGACTGCAGTTCTCTCGTATGGCGTATGTATAAAAAGCAAAAAGTATACTTTGGAAGCAGAAGCTGGGCGCCGACGGCAGCAATGGAAGCAAAGAATATGGTACGTAATAAAAAGGTCATTTCCCGTAAATACGTGAATCAAAACAAGCTGCGTCCGGGTGATGTTATTTTTGTATCGCGCGGATATAACGGAAGATATAAAAACATCAGTCATACGGCGATTTATATCGGCAACGGGCAGATTATCCATGCGACGGGAAGCCATGTACAATACGGATATTATGATAATTACAAAAGCAGTATATCATTAATTGCCAGACCTTTAAAATAAGGAGGATAAACAAGTTAAATGTCAAAAGAGAACAAAAACGATATACCGGAAATAGATATGTCGGAGTTAGATCGTGCGATGGAGTCAGATGAAATATCAGAGGATATAAGAACGGAACCGGATGAAATATTAAAACAAGAAATAAGAAAAGAGATGGATCAAATATCAAAAGAAGATTCAGCAAAAGAATCGGAGGAAACCTCAAAAGAAAAAACAGGAACAGAACCGGAGGGAGCCTCGAATCAAGAAAGAATAGAGGAATCGGATAGCACAAAGGGAGAAGATACCCCGCCGGAATCTGCGGATAAGGAAACACTTCCCAATCGTGCAGGAAATGAAAACGAGAATATAAATCAGGAATTAACAGGAAAATCTGACAAGAAGTCAAAAGAAGATTTAACTAAGGAGGGAAAGAACCCCCAAAAGCGTAAGAAAAAGATTTTGATTATTACGCTGAGTATAATCGGGGGAATTCTACTGCTTGCTGTTGCTGCCGCTATTATTTTACCGAATTATTTATTAAATCAGATCCAATATGAAACCATTGATGATATTGATTTAGCCAAATCGGATTTATCGGAAGAGGAGCTTGCCAATGCCGTAAAAGTGCCTAAATTAGTAAATGACAGCAATATTATTAATTTATTATTAATTGGAGAAGAAGCCATTACAACCGATGAAAACGGCGGTACGGTAATTGAATCAAAGACAAGGGGTCGTTCCGACGCCAATATTGTCGTAACGATCAACCGCAAAAAAAAGACGGTTAAAATGATTTCATTCCTGCGTGATACGTATGTTCAGATTCCGGGATACCAAAATAATAAATTGAACCAGGCATACCAATATGGAGGGGGACCGCTTCTGAAAGATGTACTGCAGCTGAATTTCAATGTGATTACCGATGGTTATATCCGTGCGAAGTTTTCGGATTTTCGTGACGTAATTGATGCCTTAGGAGGAGTAAACATCAAGCTTACAGAATCCGAGGCGCAATGCCTGAATACAACAAACTATATTTCTGAAAAGAAGTACCGAAATGTAAAACCGGGGATGAATCGTCTGAACGGAGTTCAGGCACTCGGATACTGCCGGATACGGCGGGGGAAAAACTATGAGGCAGTTACTTCTCTGGGTGGTCATAATAATGACTGGGGACGAACAGAACGTCAAAAAAATGTTCTAAATGCAATATTTGAAGAATATAAAACAAAGAGCTATACCGAATTATTGCCGTTTGCAAACAAAGTGCTTCCGAAGCTTACGACGAATATGACAAAAAATGAGCTGATAGCGATATTGAGCGTGGTCGTCGGCATGGATTTGGATAAATTAGAAACGCTTACGGTACCTACGGAAAATGAGTATACGTCGGTTGCCGGAAGTGCGCTGCAAGTTAATTTTGTAAGTATGAATGCAAAGATTTATGATTTCATTCACGGGAACGAACCGGAGGAAACATCGTCGGTTTCCGATTAATTAAATAAAGTCTGTTTTGGATTGCGGTGTGCCGTCAATAGAACAATCTGATTTGATAACCCAGTTTATTCGGGATGGGTTTTGAGGACGGCGCAGCAACAGGGGGAACTATGGAAGAATATCAATATCAATCAAAGAAATGCAGTGATTTACTGGCAAAGCTGGAGTATTCCGTGATAAAAGGTTCTGTCGGTACAGAGATTACGGATATTATTTATGATTCCAGAAAGGCGGCCCCCGGCACACTGTTTGTATGCCTGGACGGGCAGAACGCAGACGGNNGTAGGCAGAACGCAGACGGTCATAGGTATATAACCGACGCGGTAAAAAAAGGTTCGTCGGTTATTATCATAGAAAAAGAAGTACAAATTGATGAAGATGTTACCGTGATCCGTGTCAGTAATACGAGAAAGGCACTGGCACTTATTTCGGCAACATTTTTTGACGATCCGGCGGGTAAATTAACCACCATAGGCATTACCGGAACAAAAGGGAAAAGCAGTGTGGCAGGCATGGTTTATGAAATTTTGAATTACGCCGGAATACCATGCGGTTTGATTGGAACAATCGGTGCATTTATTGGGGAAGAAAAGTTTTCTACATTAAACAGCACGCCGGAGTCTTATGAAATCCATAAATATTTATATAAAATGAATCAAAAGGGATGCCGTTATGCGGTTATGGAAGTTTCGTCCCAAGGATTGAAACAACATCGCACAGACGGAATATTTTTTGATTACGGAGTGTTCACCAATCTTTCCGCGGATCATATCGGAGAAGGGGAACATACGGATTTTGCAGAGTATTGTATGTATAAGTCCCAATTATTTGTACAGTGTAAATCGGCTGTGGGGAATATCGACGATGAATATTTTGAAGAAATATTTCAAAATGCAGCCTGCGGGATTACGACATTCGGAACAAAGAAAGAAGCGGATTACCGTATCCGGAATATCCGTCATATTGTAAACGGCGGGGAACTGTCGATGTCGTTTGATTTCATAATGAAAAACTCCGCAGCGGAAACCGGATCGAAAACAAAATCCTGCGATTCTGTTATTCTGGGGCTGCCCGGAAGCTTCAATGTGATGAATGCCGCTTGTGCGATGATTCTTTGCTTGCAATCAGGTATTCCCTATGATATGATAAAAGAAAGATTGAATCACACAAAAGTCAAGGGACGGATTGAGCCGGTACATATATCCGATGAATTTTCGGTACTCATTGACTACGCTCACAATGAATTGAGCTGCCGGAGCGTTTTAACGGCATTACGGGAGTATCATCCCAAACGGATTATCAGTATTTTTGGCTGCGGCGGCAACCGGAGCAAGGACAGAAGATATACGATGGGGAAGACAGTCGGCGAATTGTCGGATTTATCTGTTATTACGGCAGACAATCCCCGAAAAGAAAATGTTCTGGATATTATCGAAGATATCAAAGTTGGTATGAAACAAAGCGGCGGGGAGTATGTTGTTTTTTCGGACCGGCAAAGCGCTGTTTCCTATGCGGTTCAGAATGCGGGAAAGGGCGATATGGTCGTTTTACTCGGAAAGGGACACGAGGAATATCAAGAAATAGACGGGGTGAAATATCATTACAGTGAACGGGAAGCGGTGGAAAATGCGGCAGAGGAATGCGGGTTATCCGTAAAGCCGGGAAAGTGAAAATGCTGCCGGCTGAAAACCACAGTCACCTAAGCCCTCAGAAATGAATGAATATTCAAAGAATAAGTTTAAAAAACGGTTAATCTTTTTATCAAGTGTGCCGATATAATCATTAAGGAATATTTTTATGTTCCCAATCGACGGATCGGTGATATTAAATTCAAAGGAGTGATAGTATGAGCGATTTCTTTTCTACCATCGGAGGCACGTCAAACACTTCATTTTATGACAGTTTTTTTGGCGGCGGAACAGGTGGAATGAGCAGCCTTCTCGGTGATTACTCAATGATTAAGAGCGGAGCATATACGAAATTACTGAAAAAGTATTATGCTGAAAATCCTGTTCAAAGAGATGAAAACGGCAAAATAAACACAATCAAGGACAGCAAGGCTGCTGACACGACCAAAAATTTACTTGCCGTAAAAGACAGTGCAAAGAAAACGGCAGATGCGGCAACCGACTTTACAAAAACAGATATTACAAAGGTAAAAAGAGAAGATTTATTGAAAGATGTAAAAGGGTTTGTCGAAAACTACAATAGCATGTTGGAAGATATGGATAATATCGAATCCGTTACTATTTTACAAAATGCGGTATGGATGACATCAGAGATGAAACGGAATGCCAATGTTTTAGATCAGATTGGAATTAAGATTGGTTCCGATAACAAGCTGTCAGTTGACGAAGACAAATTCAAAGGTGCAAGTGAAGGCGTCCTGAAATCAGTATTTTCAGGGAATAATTCCATTATGGGTTCCGTGGCACAGCGTGCCAACCAGATTTATAATCTGTCGGGTACACAGGCAATTCTGAATTCAAAGAATACTTCCTATAACAGCACCGGCGGATATAAAGCACCGCTTTCATCCAATCTTATTAACAGCTTGATGTAAAGATGTATCCGGAAGTTAAATAGTAGATTTACGGCACAGGCGCTGCAGTCTGTGCCTTTTACATTCATTGCTTACAGGAGGGATTATGCAGCGTTTTTTTGTTCCGGTTTCTCAAATCCGAGAGAAAGAAGCCGTAATTTTAGGGGATGATGTGAATCATATCAAAAATGTACTTCGTTTGCGGACAGAAAGCGAAATTATTCTTTCCGATGGGAAAGGGCAGGAGTATCATTGTATCATAAAAGAGTTCGGACCGGACCGGGTTTTGCTTGCCGTGAAAGAAAGCAAGCCGGTTGTTTCGGAGCTTCCGGTTAAGCTGACATTGATTCAGGCGCTGCCGAAATCCGATAAAATGGAGATGATTATTCAAAAAGGTGTGGAATTGGGAATGTATGAACTGATTCCGGTTCGGACAAGCCGTTGTGTTGTCCGGTTGGAGGATAAGAAAGCCAGACAAAAACAAGCCCGCTGGCAGGCAATTGCCGAATCGGCAGCCAAACAAAGCGGACGCGGTATTATCCCAAGGATTCATCCGGTGATGTCAATGGAGGAAGCGATTCAGATGACAAACCAATACGACACGGTATTGATTCCCTATGAATTGTCTGAAAATATTTCAGAAACAGCAGAGATTATAAAAAACAGTCTTTTGGGAGAATCAATCGCTGTATTGATCGGACCGGAAGGTGGTTTCGAGCGTGGTGAAGTAGAAAAAGCGACCAAGGCAGGTGCCAGGCAAATATCACTCGGAAAACGGATATTACGGACAGAAACGGCAGGAATGATGATGTTATCGGTTCTCATGTTCCAAATAGAAAGCAGGTTTTAAGGAAAGGAAAAGTAAGGTGGAGGTATACTTGGACAATGCGGCAACAACAAAGGTTTCCGAAGCGGTTGCCGGAAAAATAAATGATATGATGTGCGGCACTTATGGGAATCCGTCATCAAAGCATAGAAAAGGGTTTGATGCGGAACAGGAGATAAAATCAGCGGCAAAATCAATAGCCGGCCTATGCAAATGCAAGGAAAAAGAAATTTATTACACCTCAGGCGGAACAGAAAGCAATAATCTTGCGCTGATTGGTACGGCGATGGCAAATAAGCGGAGAGGCAGGCATATCGTTACATCGCAGATTGAGCATCCCTCTGTTACGGAACCGCTTAAATTTCTGGAGCAGCAGGGTTTTGAAGTGACATACCTGCCCGTCGATTTCATGGGCAAAATAAAAGAAGATATATTATCTGAAGCAGTTAGGGAAGATACAATTCTGGTTTCTGTTATCTATGTGAATAACGAAATCGGCTCCGTACAGAATATTTCCGGGATCAGCAAAAGAATTCGCACACATAACCCCAATATTATCTTTCACACCGATGCGGTGCAGGCTTTCGGCAAATACCGTATCATACCGGAGCGTGAAGGAATTGATCTCCTTTCTGCCAGTGCGCATAAGCTGCATGGACCGAAAGGAACCGGTTTTTTATATATAAAAGAGGGAACGAAAATCCAGCCGTTATTTTATGGCGGCGGGCAGCAAAAATCCGTGCGTCCGGGAACGGAAAATGTTCCGGGAATTGCCGGAATGGCGCTGGCGGGCATAAATGCCTATCAAGACAGGGAAAACAAGGCGGAAGCAATGTTCACTCTAAAAGAAAACTTTATCAGAAGCTTGAAACAGGAGCTGAACGGCATCCGAATCAACGCCTGTGAATGCGGCAGTATCAGGGAAACCGCACCGCATGTCGTAAGCGTATGCTTTGAACAGATAAAAAGCGAAGTTCTATTACATGCACTTGAAGACAGAGGTATTTATGTTTCTTCCGGTTCGGCATGTTCGAGCAATCATCAGGGGTTCAGCAGCGTGCTGAGAGCAATCGGAGTGGAGGAGAATTTGCTTGATTCCACCCTGCGTTTCAGCTTTTCGGATGAAACGACGCAGGAAGAATTAGAATACACGGTAAAGCAATTAAAAGAAATACTGCCGGTATTACGGAAGTACCGGAGGATGTAGATGGGAAACAAATTTAGTCAAATAGAAATAACCTCCTACTCCGGCAAATCAAACAGCTCCGGAATATTGATATTCTCTTTCCTCTCCCGGTTAATCGTACTTTCATGTTCATACGGCAGCAGCGGAAGTTTTTTGTTTTTCCGGTAGTATTCCTTTATCTCCTCAAAGCGTTCTTTGCGGTCTTTGATATAATCCGCGGCATTTTCCGGTGTAACATAAACTCCGAAATTGTATTCATCCGGCTTTCCGGACATCGTATCAATCATAATATCCCCCATTTCGTAATAATAATGAAAGGCATTATAGAAATTTGCAGGATTGAGGCTGTAGTCAGTAATATGACTGAAACACCAGAATCCGCCCGTAATTTCTGCGATTCGCAGGATTGCAGAATATATATGTTTATTTTCATAACGGGCGATTTCCGCAATAAACAGAGGTGCCATGACTACCTGAAGTTCAATTTTATTTATATCGCATAAATCTTTGATTTTTTGTAAATCATCCAGGCACTTGTCGATAACAGATGCTTTGGATTGTGCCTTACCGGTCAGTAACCGGTTTCCGTACTTGACGGTATCTTTTTCCATATATTTGCGGTAATAATTGTCCGGGTCTTTTTTAAAAGCCTTATAATATCGGGAAAGATTATACTCGCCGGTAGGGAATGAGATGGGGCGTTCGGACTTATCGGCATTGATTTCATCCCAACTGACGGATAGATTTTGAAAAAGGAATCCCAAGGTTTCTTTTGATTTTGATTCACCGCTTATAATAGCCGGAAGCTCATAAATGCTGCCCAATTGCTCCCGTTCATAAAGACGGAATTCGGAAGTGCTTATATGAAACAGGATTTTTTTGGGATGAGCGTGTTCAATAACAAATTTCGTATTGTAATAATAATCCTGAAAATTACCGGAAAGAACCCATGTGTTGAAGTATTTGTGACCGTCCATTTCCATCAGCTTTTTGGAACGCAGGGAACCGGCTTTTGAACCGCCGATGACAAAAGCGTCGTATTCCTCCGGATGATGCAAAATATATTCTGCCTTTAATTCTCTCATATAATAAGAATTATCGTTTTGATATACCCATTCCCCGCTTTGTGAACGAAAATACCCGACAGGATCAACAAAAATGTTTACTCCGGTAATAAAGAGTAAACATAACAGTATTAAGCTTATAAAAATGATACACCATGTTTTGATTCTCATATTATATTCTCTTTTCTTTGTGCTGTATGCGTTATGTTCCGGCAGAAGTTGTATTCTGATATACATACCGATGTGTTTCCATGGAAGTTTTATTTACGATTCCCCGTTTTTTCCATATAGCTTAATTTTTCATCTCTTTTATAGTTTGTTTCATGGTCAAAATCATACAGAGGGAACTTGTTGTTTTGTTTGTAATACTCCTGCAATTCTTTCCGTTTCGATTTTCGTTCTTCGATATAAGAAGAAATGTTTTCAGGCGTCAAATAAATACCGAACCCTTCCGGAGCTTCGCCGCCGTTCATTGTTTCAATCATCAGATCTCCGATTTCATACAGGTAATGATTGGTATTATAATAATTATACGGGTTGTAAGCAAGGTCATTGTAAGTATTAAAATTCCAAAGACCTCCGGTAATATCGACGGTGCGCAGGAGAAATTCATAAAAGCTTTCGGTTTCTAAAATTGCCATTTCCCCAATGAAAACAGAACCAAAAACCACTTCAAGCTCCACACCGTTCTTTTCACAGAGGGATTTGATATCTTTTAAGCTTTGGATATTTAAGTCCACTACGCCTTTTACGCCCTTTCTGTCGGTCATTAAGCGTTTTTCCGCAGTTTTCATATNNATAAACGATCGTAATAGGTATCCCGATGCGCCGACATGTATTGATAATACTTTGTTAAGTCACGTTCCCCGGTTGGGAAAGCGGGATAATGAGGGTCTGTTTCTAAATCCCTTGTTACGGCATCATAACTTGCACTCACATTTTTGAAAAGGAATGTCATGTATTCGGGAATTTTAGATTCACCTTTTAAAAGTGCGGGAAGTTTATACATATCGCCCTTGCTCTCTCTTGTGAATCCGCGTAATTCCGATGTGCTGATATGCAGAAGCAATTTTTTCGCGCTGCTGTTGTTTATGATATGTTTCGCAAAATAATAATAGTCTTGAAAGTTTCCGGCAAGCACGTAGGTATTGTAATAAGTATCACCGGTCATTTCTTTCAGCTTTTCGGTTCGCAGGGCGCCTGCCTTTGAACCGCCGACAAGAAAGGCGTCGTATTTATCCGGAAAATGCTTGATATGTTCTGCCTTGGTTTCTCTCAGATAGCCCAGGTCATCTGCTTCATAACAATCTCCGGATTGTGAACGGAAGTAGTAGTAGGGATCGACGATAACATTAACAGTCATAATAAAAATCAAACATGATAAGATGAAAAGTGTAAACACGATAGTCCATTTTTTGGGATTCATTGAATTATCTCCTGTCTAAAATTGGAAGTACAAGAATTGTACAACCTTATCCATATTCAAAATACATATGATTAACAAAGCCGCAGAATAAACAAGGTATATCCAATTGGTTTTGAATTTTTCAGCAATTTTCCTTGTCGTTGGTGCAAACCAGCAGATGGCAAGACCAATAAATAATATACCCCAGTTCGTAAGGTTCTGGTTAAAGAAATCCTGAAGTCCCTGCAAACTGAAAGATGAGAAGTTCATCATCCCTTTGAAAGTCAGCCATGCATTTGAAAAATTTGTGGATATAAACAATACCCGCGCCAAAACGACGAATAGGAATGTAACCGGAATGCCAAACCAGGCAGGCAGAGGTTTTCCCCGTTTCCGGTTCAGGTAGGCGGAAATACATACCAGCACACCGTTTACCAGTCCCCACGCAACAAATGTCCAGCCCGCTCCGTGCCAAAAGCCGGATACGAAAAACGTTACCATCGTAGCAATATAATAATTGCGGTATTTCTTATCTTTTTTGTACACACTCCGGAAGATGTAAGCGCCTAAGAAGCGGGAGAGTGTCATATGCCAGCGTTTCCAGTAATCCTGGAAGTCAACGGCTTTGTATGGGGAGTCAAAGTTTTCGGTAATGCGGATATTAAACATCCAGCCCAAGCCGATTGCCATATCCGCATAACCGGACAGGTCAAAATAATAGGATACGGTGTATTCAATGGAATGGAACCAGGATTGTATCAGCGGAAGGTTTCCGTCGAGGTCGGCAAAAAACAGTTGTGCATCCGTTGTCAGAGGGTCGGCAAGCAGCATTTTTTTTGCGCAGCCAATCGAAAATATAAACAATCCAATCGAGAGATTGGCGTAATTCAATCTGTGGTTTTTTTTGTCTTCAAACTGGGGAACCACTTCACCATGGTGAATGATGGGTCCGACAATCAATTGGGGGAAGAACGTAATGAAAAGTAAATAATCAAGGATATCATAATTTTTGGTTTCCCCGCGGTAGGAGTCAACCAAAAAGGCAATCAATTGGAAGGTAAAGAAAGAAATACCGATCGGAAGTATGATATGCTGAAGCGGGAAGTGCGTACCGGTTACGGCATTGACGTTTTTGATAAAAAAGTCAGTGTACTTGTAATATCCGAGCAGTCCTACGTTTGCCAGTACGCCGGCAGCAAACGTGAGCTTAAGTTCCAATTTGCTGTCCGGACCCTGAAGTTTATTCAGCCTTGTCCCAATGATATAATTTCCGACCACGCTTCCTAAAAAGAAAACAAAAAAGTCGGGACTTCCGATTCCGTAAAAAGCAAAAGATCCGATAACAAGCCAGGTTTTGGCTAATTCAGTAAGTTTAAAGTGATGAAGAATAAAGTAACCGCAAAATACGATCGGTAAAAATATTAATAAAAATTCATATGTAGAAAAAATCATTTCCGTTCTCCTGTAATTTTACATAGAAATACCCGCCGATAAAACGTCAGTCAATAAAAGAAAATTGACGATATCAATCAGAGCGGAATATTTCCGTGCTTTTTGTTTAGTGAAAGATATGTTTTTTTGTCGGAAAGTATAAGAATGTCACCATAAATACGATCCCTGGTAGCTTCCGGTTTGAGGATTTCATCGACATATCCGAGAGAAGCGGCGACATTCGGATTCATAAATGCTTCATTATACTCGTCAATCTTTTCCTGACGGTAAGCCTGTTTCTGTTCCTGGCTCATATCTTTCATTTTTTTACCGTATAGGATATCGGCAGCTCCGTCCGCACCCATTACAGCAATTTGAGCCGTAGGCCATGCATATACAAAATCAGAACGGAGATGTCTGCTGCTCATCGCAATATAAGCTCCGCCATATGCCTTTCGCAAGATAATGTTGATTTTGATTGTGGTAGCCTCCGAATAAGCGTATAAAAGCTTGGCACCATGCCGTATAATCCCCTTGTACTCCTGATCCTTGCCGGGAAGGAAGCCGGGGACATCGGTTAAGGTTACAATCGGGATATTAAAAGAGTCGCAATAACGGATAAAGCGCGCCGCTTTATCACTGGAATCGCAATCCAGAACGCCCGCCATAAAGTTTGGCTGGCTGCATATAAAACCAATCGTCAGTCCTCTGATTTTACCGAAACCGACGACTATATTTTTGGCAAATTCGGATTGAACTTCCAGAAAACTGTCTTCATCCACGATATGATGGATCACATCATGGATGTCATAGCTTTGACTGGGGTTTTCCGGGATAATCGAAGACAGGTTTTGATTGAATTCCAGTTTTTCCGTATAAGATGCAATCACACCTTTTTTGTGTAAATAACCTTCCTGATAACAGGGAGGAAGAACAGATATCAGCCTGCGAACTGTCTGCAGACAGTTCTTTTCATTTTCCATACGAAAATGTGCCACGCCGCTCGTACCCGCATGAACTGCCGCACCCCCGAGCGCGTCGGCAGTAATATCTTCATTTGTTACCGCCTTGATAACGGCGGGACCGGTAACAAACATTTTACTGATATCGTCGATAACAAAAATAAAGTCGGTGATTCCGGGGGAATATACCGCACCGCCCGCACAATTGCCTGCAATA
>DBDL01000052.1 GCA_002293545.1 Lachnoclostridium sp. UBA933
CTCATGCTAAGCTCTCTCTCCATTCTTTAAAATCCGGTAACTTTTTGTCTTTGTCCGCCAAGATAACCCCCGATGTATCACTAACCGGCCATTCTATCCCGATATCCGGATCGTTCCATATGATACCGCTCTCATCCTCCGGATGATAAAATTCCGTACAGCGGTAAGCAAACTCTGCCTCCTCTGACAGTACCACGAACCCGTGGGCAAACCTTTCCGGAACATAAAACTGTTTTTTATTCTCCGCGGATAACATCACACCAAACCACTGCCCGAATGTTTTTGATTCCGGGCGTAAATCCACTGCGGCATCAAACACTTCTCCCCGAAGTACCCGCACTAATTTGCCCTGCGGATATCTCTTCTGAAAATGCATCCCTCTCAGCACACCTTTTTTGGACATGGATTGATTATCCTGCACAAATTTCATTGTAAGCCCCGCATCAAAAAAGTCCGCTTGATTATAAGTTTCTAAGAAATAGCCTCTTTCATCTCCGTAAACCGTCGGTTCGATTATATATAATCCCTCAATCCCGTTTGTTGTTACGTTTATTTTTCCCATGATACTGCTCCTCTTTATTGATTTACTATTTGCAGTATAGCATAAAAATTGTGATACCGTCAAATATACCGGTGTCAGACCGGGTTCTGTCCTTTTACTCACATAACTCCCCAGAATCAATAATAATTATAATAATCTTTACATGCTCCTCTCATTATGTTACAATAAATTAACAATATTACTATCTTGCTCTCGGTTAATATTGTCAATTTTATTTATTTACGACATATAATATGCTAAGAGCATATTATACCGTGAATGAATAAAGGTAACCATAAAACAAGTGATTCATAAACTAAGAGAGGTGATAATATGCTTAAAAAAATGTCACGGATTAAGGGAATCCTACTGGCAGCAGTCTTGATTTTGCTATTTGCGGGTATGGGGGTATCTGCTTCTGCGAAATCTGAACGTGAAGAAACTACATATGAAAAAAAATTAGTCTATTATGACATAAAAACTAAAAAGGAAACACCGCTGAGTAAGAGTGATCTAAAAAGAGAATTTTCAATCGATATTGACGCCGAAAATTCAAGTATCATTTCCAAACCGCAAAAGGCGGCAAAAGAAATATCCTCTAAGAAACTAACCCCGGAGGAAAAGAGTAAACTCATCAATGCAAATAAGGAGGCATCTCCGCTATTTCCTTTTTCATTTCCGATATTGCCGCAAGTGAATGCGGCAGCCATTCCTGACATACGCACACCCGTTTCAAATCCAAATTCATTTCCTTATTACTGTGTTGCAAAGATTTATGGTGAACATGACCAATGGCTCGGAACGGGCTTTGCCGTCGGAAAACGGTTACTCGCAACAGCACGGCATTGCATTGATAAAGATGCAAATGGGAATTTCCATAATACGGTTACCGCTTATTTCGGTTACGATCTGAATCAAAGCATCTATTCTTACAGGACATCTGATTTGGCAGGCTATATTTATTATCCTACCGTATCCAGCCATTTGGATGATTGGATTTTTCTCGTGTGGGGTTCGGATACCGTACAGAATACCGGTTGTTTTGGTATGGACGGAGCGGGAAGGAACCAATTGGGTGTTTCAACTGCGGGATACCCGCAGGATTTACAAGACGGAAATAGAATGTATAAATGCTCCGGTGTGATAACAGCGTGCAGATCGTGGGATTTCACATGCAGTTTAAGGGCAAGCCACGGGCAAAGCGGCTCTCCGGTTTATTACAATACTTCCGGGGGACCTTATGCCATTGGCATCCTTACAAGTGCGGTAATCGGATCAAATATCGTAGATGCCAGAAGAATTGATTCCGGTCTGGTAGGATGGCTGAGGGATTCCGGTCATGCCTGATCATCTGCCGTATGAATCAGTAAACGGAGGAGGAGGAGTGTGAAACAAAATACGTTTNNAAGTATACTATGCGCAAAAACATGCGCAAGAATGGGGGGTTTTATGAACAAATTCAAAATAACAGTGATTGCATTATTATTTATTTTACTGTCCGGCATGATATTTACAACAAATACATCAGCGGCGGCACACAAAAAGATTATTCTAAATAAAAAAACTTTATCATTACAAAAAAACAAAAAATATACACTGCGGTTAAAGGGCGTAAAAAAGAAAAAGGTGAAATGGAGAAGCAATAAAAAACGTATCGTATCCGTAAAGAAAGGAAAGATTATCGCGAAAAAACGAGGAAAAGCAACTGTTACCGCGAGTGCATTCGGCAGAAAATACCGTTGTAAAATTTCCGTTTTTGAAAAGAAAAACAAGTATTCGGATAATACGCTGTCAACAATACCGGATAAAGGTCTGTTTCAAAACTTTTCCATGTTTTTTACCGTTACCCATGTATCGGGGAAAAATGTATACCTTGCTTCTGAGATAAATCCCAACGGGGCAACGTATATTTTAAAAATGTCAAATTCACTCTTACTGACTTTCGGGGTTTATCCTATATCTGAAATAGACGCTAAGGGTATTTACGGCATGACTGATTTTCAGATGAGTGCCGGAAAAAGGCTGAAAATTGTCAACCCCACTGTTCTCCCCTCATCAAAAGAAGCCGGGAAAATGAAAATTGCCAACTGTACAAGAGTTGAATTCGTACGTAAGGGAGTCTGGCATACTTCGCTGTCCGTAGATAAAATTTCTGATAAAATCCTGTATATGTCGGAAAATCGGGAAGGTACTTATCTTGGATCTTTCATCCTGCATCTCGGACAAAATGATATTTTGGTGCTGAAAAACGGAAAGCAGCTAAGGATAAATGATATTAAAATCGGTGACAAAGTGAATATTCTGATCGACCCCTTTGTATCAGTGACCGTGCCGGGAATCGTATACGACTGCACAAGAATACATATACTTGAATAAATCCTTTTACCCGTGATACATTTTTGCGTATACCCCGTTTTTCTCAAGTAATTCCTTATGTGTCCCGCTCTCTGCAATCATGCCGTCGTCGATAACCAATATGGTATCCGCATTTTTTATCGTTGACAGCCGATGGGCAATGACGAAACTGGTACGGTTTTTCCCAAGGCGGAGAAGTGCCTGACTGATTTTCTGTTCGGTTGCGGCGTCCACACTAGACGTCGCTTCATCCAGTATCAGAATCGGGGCGGGACACAGTACCGCTCTTGCAATCGCAATCAACTGACGCTGCCCTTGCGACAAAGAATCAACGGAACCGGACACGACGGTTTCATATCCATGCGGAAGCCTTCGGATAAACGGGTCTGCATTGGCAGCTCTTGCGGCGGCAATGATTTCATCCCTGCTCGCTTCGGGCTTCCCATACCGGATATTCTCCAAAATCGTTCCGGTAAAAAGACAGGTATCCTGCAGGACAACCGTAAACGCTTTCAGTAAACTCTCTCTCTTATATTCTTTGATATCTTTATGATTGATTTCTATTGTACCATCGGAAACATCATAAAACCGGGTAAGCAGATTGACAATCGTTGTCTTTCCTGCCCCGGTCTTTCCGACTAAGGCAATCGTCTTCCCTTTTTCTGCCAGGAATGAAACTTTTTTTAGTACCTCTTTCTCGCCGTCATAGGAAAACGTTACATTATGAAACGTAATATCCCCGACGGTTTCCGGCAAATCAGCGGCGTCTTTCGTATCCTCGGCTTCATCTTCCTCCTGAAGCACGTCAAAAACGCGCTCCGCACCTGCCAGAGCGGACTGCAGGGTATTAAACGTACCGGCAATGTCGTTCAGGGGTCTTACAAATAGTCTGGCATAGGCAATAAAACTGGCGATAATCCCAACCGAAATAACTCCGTTCAATGCCAATACGCCGCCGACTCCCGCTACCAGAGTATAAATGAAGTTTGAAAGCACATTCATAAGCGGCATCAAATATCCCGCACATATTTGTGCATTCGTCGAATGGGTTAAAAGTCTGCGGTTGGTTTCTTCAAATGACCGGATTCGGTTTTCTTCCTGATGAAAAGCCTTTACCATTCTCAGCCCGTAAATGGTTTCTTCAATGGTTCCGTTCAAAATCCCAAGTTCTCTCTGCTGGTTACGGAACATCACACGGGAACGCGACGCAATGATTTTGGTCAGTATGATCACAAGCGGCACCGCAATCAGAACTACGGGCGTTAAAACCGGGCTGAGCAAAAACATAAATACCGCAGAACCAATAACGGTAATCGTAGAATTCATCAACTGGCTTGTGGAAGCCGCAATCGTCGTGCTGATATTATCAATATCATTGGTCAGACGGCTCATCATTTCACCGTGAGGATGGGTATCATGATAAATAAGCGGTAAGGTCTGCGTTTTAACAAACAATTCTTTCCGCAGTGATTTTACAATCCGCTGAGATGTCCCTGCCATAAGCCAGCCTTGGAGAGTGGTGCAGATATAATCAAAAAAGTAGGAAAATACAATAACAAAACCAATCGTCATGACAAACCGATAATCCGGACGGCGGATATCCAGTTTTCCGACGGCATCCACCGCTTTGCCAATAAGCGTAGGAACATACAGTAAAACGGTATTGGATAATAAAAGAAGAATCAGGATAACAAATAATAGTTTTCCTTCTTTTAAATATACGGAAAACAATTCCCTCAAGGTTCCTTTTGTATTTTTGGCTCTTTCTGTTGACCCAAACCGGGCGGCAGGACCTGCCCCCATCCGCCCTCCTCTCGGATGAAATGCGATTTCCGGAGCGTTCGGGCTGGTATTGTGACGGCTGCCTGCTCCTCTATGCCCGCTGCTCATCCGCAACACTTCCTTCCATTTGGATTCTGTAAATCTCCCGGTATACTTCACAGTTTTTCATGAGCTGCTCATGTGTGCCGTAACCGACCTGATAACCATTATCCAAAACCAAAATATTGTCCGCACCCATAACGGAACGAATCCTTTGGGATATATTGATGCAGGTCAGGTTCTTTGAGTATTCTTTAAGATTCTTCATGACCCTGGATTCGGTAATCGTATCCAACGCACTGGTACAATCATCAAGAATCAAAAGATCGGGGTGTCCTACAATAGCTCTGGCAATCGACAAACGCTGCTTCTGTCCTCCCGACAAGTTGGCGCCGTGCTGTTCCAGATAGGTATCAAATCCGCCGGAGCCGGAAATAAATTCATATGCTTCCGCCGCCATTGCCGCTTCTTCGATCTCCTCCCCGGAAGCATTTTCATTTCCGAAGCAAATATTTTCTTTTATTGTCCCGGTAAATAACATCGGGGTTTGGGGGACGATTGCCGCAATATGACAATATTGTTCTTCCGGAAGCTCATCAATTGGCTTTCCATCTATGAGGATACTGCCTTCCGTTGCTTTATAAAAACGCAGCAAAAGAGAGGTCAGCGTGCTTTTTCCGGAACCGGTCGAACCGATAACACCAAGCGTTTGTCTTTTCTCAATTGAGAAATCAATATCTTTCAATGCCATATCTCCGGTTGCCGACGGATAGGAGAATGAAACATTGTCAAACGAAACCATCTTTCGATACATTCCTTTTTCGGAATATAAATTTTCTGTGTTATACTCTCTGATGTCCTCTGGATTGACAGACTGGTTATCCCCTCTTTCCCCCGGACTTGAAAATCGTTCGTGCCGCTCTTGATCCGACCATTCTTGATTTGACCGTTCTTGATCCGACAATAGCAGAACCTCGGAAATTCGCCAATACGATGCTTTTGTACGTACATATAAATTTAAGATATTCGTCACTACCACAAGCAGGAAAAGGATTTGCGTCATATAGGAAACAAATGCCACAATCTGACCGACCTTCATATCCCCGGATACGAATAGCCGGGAACCGGCAAAGATGATAGCAGCAATGCCCATATTGACGGAAAGGCTGGCAACCGGCGAGGAAACGGCACTGATCCGCTCCGCTTTTATTGTGATGTCCGATAAGTTATCATTGGTATCTTCAAACCGTTTCTGTTCATATTTGTTTCTTCCAAAAGCCCTTACAAGACGAATTCCGATCAAATACTCCCGGATGGTTGTATTGATTTTATCGAGGGCTCCCTGTACTTTTTCATATATGGGATAAGAAAGCTTCATACTGACACCGAGCGCCATACACGATATCAGTACGATTGTCAGTACGATCGGTATGGTATGTATATCAATCATTGCCGCCAGTGTAATACATCCCAGGCAGGTAATCGGCGCCTTGATGAAAAAACGCATGATGCCGTTGATAAAGTTTGTTACCTGTACAATGTCATTTGTCATTCTTGTGATCAAAGAACCGCCGTCGTATCTTTCGGCGTCGGATACCGAAATTCTGTTGACTTTCTCGAACATCGAATGCCGCATTCTTGCCCCGACTTTTTGTGAAACCTTACTGCTCAGGACATTCCTCGTACAGGCAAAAACCGCCCCGGTCATTGTAATCCCAAGCATGACCCCGCCCGTCGCCAGTACGTATTTCATATTCCCCTGAATGACACCGTTATCAATCAGACGCGACATGATTTGAGGAATCAGCAAATCACACACGGCTTCCATAGCAACACAAAAGATTGATAAAAAAAATAAATGCTTATAATCTTTCCAATACTCACTGAATAGTTTCATCGCTCATCCCTTTTATCCGACTTCACTCAATTTACTCAGTCTTGCCGCCTGATCTTCGGCAGTCAAATGATCAATAATCTCCTGAATATCACCGCCGACAATCGAATCCAGACGATGAAGCGTCAGTTTGATTCGGTGGTCGGTTACCCGTCCCTGCGGATAATTGTAAGTCCTTATTTTCTCGGAACGATCCCCCGAACCAATCTGGCTTCTTCTGGCTTCGGCTTCAGCGTCGTGTGCTTTGGCACACTCCAAATCATACAATCTCGCCCGTAATACTTTGATTGCCTTTTCTTTATTTTGAAGCTGTGATTTTTCATCCTGGCAGGATATTACAATCCCTGAGGGAATGTGCGTCAGACGTACTGCGGAGTCCGTTGTATTGACACATTGCCCGCCGTTTCCGGACGCACGGAACACATCAAATTTACAGTCATTCAAATCCAATGAAATATCTACTTCTTCCGCTTCCGGCATGATGGCAACGGTCGAGGTCGATGTATGGATTCTTCCGCCGGACTCGGTTGCCGGTATTCTCTGAACACGGTGAACACCGCTTTCGTATTTCAATTTGGAGTACGCACCGAACCCGTTAATCATAAAAATCACCTCTTTAAACCCGCCGATTCCGTTTTCATTCAGGCTGATCATGTCCGTTTTCCATCGGTTCGTTTCGGCATATTTGCAATACATACGGTATAAATCCGCTGAAAATAATGCAGCTTCGTCCCCGCCGGCACCGGCACGAATCTCTACGATAACATTTTTATCGTCGTTCGGATCTTTCGGAAGAAGCAGCACCCGCAGCTCTTTTTCAATCCTTTCAAGTTTGTCCTTGCTTTCCCCCAATTCTTCTTTCGCAAGCTCTTTTAACTCCGCATCGCTTTCTTCCTCTAAGATCAAAAGACTTTCCTCTATTGTTTCTTTCGTCTTTTTATATTCTTTATATTTTTCTACAATGACGCCAAGCTCCGTCTGCTCTTTCATCCGTTTCCGGTACCGTTCCTGATCTTGAATCACTTCCGGTTCACTCAATTCATTCAGTACGTCCTGATAACGCAATAAAATACTTTCCAGTCTGTCAAACATAATGATTGTTCCTTTCCTTTAAACTTTCGTTCCATTCATATTTTTCTTCCGCACACCGGATATCATCCGGTCATTTCCCGCCAGATCTTTTCCGGTTTCCACTTGGGAAAAACCGTTCTTTTTCATATAACCGGATACATATTCCGCCTGATCATAACCAATCTCTAACACAAGCAATCCGCCGGAATTTAAAAAAGAAGAAGCCGACGAAATAATTCTCCTGTAAAAATTATACCCGTCTTCTCCTCCGTCCAAAGCCGCTTTCGGCTCATAATCCCGCACTTCCGGCATAAGACTGCTGATATCTCCGGTTTTTATATAGGGGGGATTGGACACGATGATATCATATTTTTCTATGATTTTTTCAAATAAATCACTTTGAATGCATTTGATTGTTACCCGATTTGCTTTTGCATTTTCTCCTGCTGTCCGAACGGCAGCTTCCGATATGTCACTGCAATGAACTTCCGCACTTTTTTCTAATGCGGCAATACTGATTCCGATACAGCCGGAACCGGTACATAAGTCAAGAATACGCTTGTTCTTTGCCGACGGAAGAATTCTTTCCACGATACATTCCGTATCCTGTCTGGGAATCAAAACATCCCTGTTCACCCGAAAGGACAACCCCATAAAATTCGCATCATTTATAATATACTGGAGCGGTATCCGTTCACTTCTTTTTTCAATCAAGGCTTGGTACCGCCGCCTGTTTGCTTCCGGCATCTCTTTATTTTCAGAAAGTATAAATTCCCCGTAATGAATTTGCAAGACCGTTTCTATTAATATTTTTGCGTCAATATGATAGTCCGGAACATTTTTTTCTTTCAATGTATTCCGTCCCCACACAAGAGCTTCCCGCCAAGTCACTTTTCCGGCTCCTTTTCCGGTGCGTCAAAATACCGGTCCAATGCTTTTAATATTTCATCCTCGTCTTCATCTTCCAGACCGACAATTTGTATCACATTCTCATCTTCCTGTTGCTCTGTACCCTTTTTCTTTTGCCGTTCCTCTTTTTGATGCTTTTCTATTTTCTGCTGCTCATCTTCCTTTTGTTGGTTTTCTCTCTCCGTTAGATATGTTTCCCAATCAAAAACTTCATTGACCGACGCAATCGCAACTTCAATCATATCATCCTCCGGTTCATTTGTGGTCATTTTCTGAAGCCACAGACCGGGTTTACTCAAGGTATCCATGATTTTGGACTGGGAGCGTCCGGCAAAGCGGATAAATTCGTAAGCAACGCCGGCAATAACCGGAATTAACAGTAAGCGAAGCCCCACGCGAAGATATGTGTTATCCACTACAATAAATAAAAAGAATAAAACACTGATTAACATGACAAAAAGTAAAAAACTTGTTCCGCAGCGTTTGTGTACTTTTGATTGTGACTTTACATTTTCAACGGTAAGCTCCAGTCCGTTTTCAATGCAATTGATTGCTTTGTGCTCCGCACCATGATACATAAACACTCTTTTGATATCCTCTACCTGAGAAATCAATTTCACATAAGTGACAAACAATACCACCCGGATTATGCCTTCAATCAACCCACGCAATGCTTCGGACGGAATCCATTTTTTTAAAAGATTTGAAATAAAAAACGGCAAACCGATAAATATGACTGCGGCGGCAATCATGGAAACAATTATCATAATCCCCATGACCAATGCTTCCTTTTTTTCCTGATCATGACTCTTTTTACTCTCTTTTTCTTCCTTTTCTTCTGCATCTTCAATAATTCCGGAAGAAAAAGACAATGTTTTCATACCAATACGCAAAGATTCTATAAAAGCAGCAACACCTCGGATAATCGGTAATGAGGTTATCCCCGATTCCGTTATATTACGACATTGCTTTTTGCTTGTTATGATTTCATTTTCCGGTGTCCTGACCGCTACGGCATAATGGTTTTTGTATTTCATCATGACACCTTCAAGAACCGCCTGACCACCTATTTCTAAAGGTTTCATCTTATCCTCCAACTTGTGATAAGTTAAAATAGGCTGAGATTTATCATCCCAACCTATGTGTGATTAGCTTAAGCCGTACTTACGATTGAACTTATCAATCGCACCGCGGGCTGCCACTGATTTCTGCTGCCCTGTGTAAAACGGATGACATTTGGAGCATACTTCTACGTGGATATTCTCTTTGGTGGAACCTGTTTCAAATGTATTGCCGCAGTTACACACCACTTTTGCCTGATGATACTGCGGATGCAATCCTTCTTTCATATGATTTCTTTCACCTCATTACTTTCCTGTATATGTGACTCATTTGCCTTTTGGTATCGCATCCTTATGGTTACGTACTCAAAATAAGCCTTTTTATTGTAACACGGCTGAATAAAAAATGCAACCATATTTTTAATTTTCTGCCACGGGCAATGCGCTGCGTTCATCCCACAGCGAAAATAAGAACTAGAAACAGCATGGAATGACTTATGGATTCCATGCTGTTTTTTTATTTCATAAAATATCCTTTATAGCAGTGCTGAATAAACTTTCATTGTTATTATTTAATTAGTAGGCAATCTTAGGGATTCTCCCTATTCCCAAAGAGGGGATGACAAAGCTTGCATTGGCGGCTAAGCTCCGATGCATATATGCCTTGCAATCCGGTGCGCACCGGTCAAATGCTGTCGCTTCAATCAACACTGCTCCGGTCTGTGACGGATAGAACCGGATGGCGGAAAGAGCGGTGCAGTTTTCAAATGCCTGCTGCGGAATGTCCACATTTTCCGGAAGCCTGACCGTGCGAATTGCTGTGTTCCGAAAATTGGTCCCATACCAAAAGGTTGAGATGTCGATTAAGTCCGCCGTTCCCTCTTCCTTGGACTGCCCGTTCCGGTATACCGTCGCTAGTTTCTGACATGCGTTAAATGTGTAATACGAACCGACTTTGACGGACGGTACTTTCACGGTCGTAAGACTGGTGCAATTTTGAAATGCCTGTGTATTCAGTCCCGTACTCCCCCGAAGACTTGATAAATCCGCTTCGCCGTATCGTTTGACCTTACCGTCCAGAAAGACCGAGTTCAGACGAGGGCAATTCATAAAACACTGTCCGCTTAATCCGGGCAAAATGTCTGATAATGTGACTTCCGTTAGTTTTTGGCACTCACTGAACGCATGGTTACAAAGGCTTCCCCCAAAATCCGTAATGAAAACCTCTTCCAGATTCGGCAGCACACTCGCCGAGGCACTCCGGTCAAGAGATCGCATCCGGGCACTGCCCCAAAGTGCCGCATATTGAATATCCGCATAAGCAGCCGACAACCCAGCTCCGGCTATATCATTAAAATGATAGGCAATGGTTTCGGACAATAATTCCCCGTCAGCCGGTATCATATATAACGCATTGATTTTCGCAGGCATTCTTTTTGTGTCCGACTGGGGAATTCCATTTTTAAACGACGGATGCCTACATAACAATTGGTTGACATATACCTTACAATCCGGATGGGTACCATAGAACGCATAGGCGGAATAAGAGGTGTTCCATTGATTCGGATGGAACTGGATGGATTTCAGATTCCGGCAATCCCGAAAACAGGAGTCCTCCACCGCAGCACCTTTCGGCAGCAGCACCGAAGTAAATGCGGTATTGCGGAAAGCACAAGGCGGCAGAACCACAAATTCCCTCAAATCCGCTTCGCTCATTTTTTCCCGGCGTCCCTCTACCTGCAAGGAAACCAAGCCGGTACATTGGTTAAAGGCATAGTCCCCGATACGGAATGCGGCGGTATTCGGGATTTTCACATATTTTAACTGATAGCAATTTGAAAAACACTGGGTCTGTATTGAGATTTGCCCGTTTTCCCCGCCAACCAATCCGGTCAGGTCCGCATTGGAGTTTGTACTGAAAAGAGTGGCTTTGTCTTTATACAACCGGTTTAACAGATGACAGCCCGCAAAACAATACGCAGGCAAAGCAAATTTTCTTCCCTCCGGGAGCCAGACCACCTTTAATTTTTTACAGTATGTAAACGCATAGTTCCCCAGTGTCCCCTTAAAATCTGACAGATCGGCGTATTCCAGATTGGGGAGGAGATATCCGGCGGAGATAATCGCATAATTCACACCCACGCCCATCGAAGCATTCCCGGTTAATTTCAGGGAAGTAATCTCCGAAGCAGAGCGGTTCCGAAGACTTCGCTGTACGGCATCCGCCATTGTTTCATTGTTATTTGGCTGAACAATCAGATGCCTTATGCTCTCGGCTCGTTTGACGGCACTGTAGGCATTCAGTCTTCTGCCGCCTGTGACCGTACGAACCAGACGGGGGACAAAATCGGCACTGGATAAGATGGCGTCCTTGATTTGGATTGCGGTCAT
>DBDL01000149.1 GCA_002293545.1 Lachnoclostridium sp. UBA933
ATTCCGATGCCATTTACTATGGGTGATGCCTCTTACATTGAAAATGAAAATATAACGCGGGAAGAATTTTATAATAAATTGACAAGTGAAACCGTCGTATCAACCTCACCGCCGTCACTCGAAGACATTATGGACTTTTGGGAAGAATTGTTGGAAAAGTACGAAGAACTTGTAGTGATTCCGATGTCAAGCGGATTAAGCAGCGCGTGTCAAACGGCAATTTTACTTACCTATGAAGAAGAATTTGAAGATAAGGTTTTTGTTGTAGACAATCAAAAAGTTTCTGTGACATTGAAGCAAACCGTATTGGATGCGAAAAAAATGGCGGACAGGGGAATGTCGGGCAAAGAGATTTTTGATATTTTATCCAGTACCAAACGTGACTCCAGTATATATATTATGGTAGAAACATTGGAGTATTTAAAAAAAGGCGGAAGAATCACGCCGATTGCCGTAATGATTGGGAATGTCCTGCAAATCAAACCGGTACTGCAATTACAGGATGAGAAATTAGATGCGTTTGCAAAAGTAAAAACAGTGAAACAAGCCAAGAGTGTTATGATAAAACAGGTGAGAAAAGATATCGAAACACGTTTTAGTGGTGCAAGTGAAAAATCCATAAAGCTTGCGATTGCACATTCCAATGTCAAAGAAGCGGCAGAAATTTTTCGGCAGGAAGTGCTGGAGGAATTCCCGGAATACCAGGTTACGCTGGAGGATTTGCCGTTGAGTATCGCTTGTCATGTCGGACAGGGGTCGTTAGGATTGGCTTGTATGAAATCTTGGGGAGAATGAGCAAGGATATGCGTGAGTTTTTATATGAAACACATTTACATACGGCAGAAGGAAGTGCCTGCGGTAAAACGCCGGGGGCGGAATATGTACATACCTATAAAGAGGCCGGATACGATGGGATTATCGTAACCGACCACTTTTTTAACGGAAATTCTGTTGCCAGATTTATGGAATTTGCAACATGGGAAGAAAAAGTCGATGTTTTTTGTTCCGGTTATGAACAGGCAAAAGAAGCCGGAGAGAAAATCGGATTAAAAGTGTTTTTCGGATGGGAATCCGGATACGCCGGTACAGAATTTTTGGTTTACGGCTTAACAAAGGAATGGTTGCTGAAACATCCTGAAATTGTAGGGTGCTCAATCAGGAAACAATACGAGCTGGTACATGAAGCCGGCGGAATGGTGATTCATGCACATCCGTTCCGGGAGGCACCCTATATTGCAGAAATCCGGTTGGAACCGGAATATGTTGACGGCGTTGAAGTCTATAACCGCGCAAATGAATCAAGGAATCCGGTCTTTAACAAAAGAGCATATCGGTATGCCAAAGATAACGATTTACCGATGACTTGCGGAAGTGACATCCACCAAGCAGGAAGTCCTGTTTGTGCCATGTGTTTTGAGAAACCGCTGCATTCGATTGAAGATTACATCAATGCCGTATGTAAGAGAAAAAAATATTCATTTTATACCGAGGGAAGCTAACTCTGTATATCCCATATTCAAGGCATGTGCCACCGCTTTATGCGTGACAGAGCCGTTATGTGTATTCACTCCGAGCGCAAGGGCAGGGTCTGCCTTAATCGCTTCAAATATTCCCATATTGGCAAGCTTCATAATATAAGGGAGGGTTGCTCCCGATAACGCAAAGGTAGACGTACGGGATACCGCTCCGGGCATATTGGCAACCGAATAATGTATAATTCCGTGTTTGATATAATAGGGGGAATGATGCGTTGTAATCCGGTCCATTGTTTCGATGGTTCCGCCTTGGTCAATGGCGACATCTACGATAACAGAACCCGGACGCATGGTTTTTACCATTTCCTCGGTAACGGTTTTCGGTGCCTTGTCACCGGTAACCAAGACGGCACCAATTAAAAGGTCAGTGTTTTTGACGTACTTTGCAACATCATAAGAATTGTACAGGATTGTCGCAATGTGACCGGAAAAAATATCATCCAGTTGGGAAAGTCTGGTTTTATTGATGTCCATAATCGTGACTCTGGCGCCAAGCCCCATTGCCATTTTAGCCGCATTGATACCGACTACGCCGCCGCCGATAATAAGGACATCGGCAGGTTTTACACCCGGCACTCCGCCAAGCAATACGCCGCTTCCGTCATTATTTTTTTGAAGAAGATAAGCACCGACTTGTACGGACATTCTGCCGGCTACTTCACTCATCGGAGTGAGAAGCGGGAGGGAACCGTTCTCTAATTGTACGGTTTCATAAGCAATTGCCGTCACTTTCTTTTTCAATAGGATATCCACCAGTTCCGGGTTGGGAGCGAGATGAAAATAGGTAAATATAACCTGCCCTTCCCGAATGCGGTCATATTCTTCGGGAATGGGTTCTTTTACTTTGATAATAATATCGGATTTGGCATAGACATCCTCCGGTTTGTCAGTGAGTTCGGCACCGACAGAAGCATATTCGTCATCGGCAAAGCCGCTTCCGGTACCGGCTCCTTTTTGAACCAGTATCGTATGACCTGCCAAAACCAATTCATTTGCTCCGGCAGGGGTAACAGACACGCGGTTCTCATTTGACATAATTTCTTTTAATACTCCGATAAGCATAAATTCAGCCTCCTAAAATAATTTTTACGATGTCGAGCGGACCGACATAAGTTCCGTTTTTATAAACCCGCATATTTCCGCCGGAAATTTCATCAATTAATAACACTTCTCCGTTATGACGTCCGAACTCCAGCTTTATATCATAAAGTTCGCAATCATATTTATATAGTTCTTCTTTGATTAACGTACTTATTTTTATGGTTTGAGCTTTCAATGACTCGTATTCGTCATTCGTGAGTATTCCGAGCATTGCCAAAGCATCTTTTGTTATCGGCGGATCTTCCCGTTCATCATCCTTTAAGGTGACTTCAACAAAAGCCTCCAAATCTTGGTTTTCCTTAGCATACTGACCATAGCGGCGTAAAAAACTGCCGACTGCTTTAAAACGGCAAATGACTTCAATTCCGTGACCAAACATCGCAGCGGGATAGACCTCCATTGTGCTGTCCTCAATATTTGATTTTACATAATGTGTTTTAATACCTGCTTTTTGCAGCATTTCAAAAAAATGCGTGGTAAGCCGGAGTCCGCCCTTTCCCATTCCTTCAATAGAAAGACCTACGGTATTGGCTCCCGGATCAAATACACCGTCTTTTCCGGTCACATCGTCTTTGAATTTCAGCAAAATATTTCCATTATCCAGTTCATATACGGTTTTTGTCTTTCCTTCGTAAATATGTTTCATGCTATGCTCTCCTTTGAAAGAATATTTAAAAATATATTGTAGCAAACATAAATCCAAAAATCAAATTATTTTTTTAATTCTTAATATGTTTAAATTCGTAATCGCAAGAAAATTGCGGGTTGGAATGTATGAAAATTCTTAATGGCAGGAAACGATGGTCATACCTCATAAAGCATCTCCCCATAAGTCGGAACCGGCCAGTCATCCTTGTCAACAAGGGATTCCAATTCATCAATTGGTTTTCTTAACGATTCCATGACAGGGAGAATTTCATCTTTAAAATAAAATGCCTGCTCCTTTCCTTCTTCTTTCAAAAGGGCTGTCTGCAGATTGGATTGTAAATGATGAAGCGCCGTGTTTGCCTCACCCAAAAGCCGGGAACAGGACTCCAATAATTCCGATTGTACAGAGATATCAAGCCGGTTGTCCGCCGCCCGTATGCTGCGGATGGAATCGGCAAGAACCGTTGTATAACGTATAACGGCAGGGATATATTGACGGGAAGCCATAAGAATCATGGTCTTTGCCTCGATATTGACTGCTTTGGCATAAATACTGTAATTAATCTCCGCACGCGCATTGCATTCGGTTTCGTTTAAAACATTTTGTCCGGTAAAAACAGTGATAGATTTTTGATATGTCAGGGAGGGGATTGCCTCCGCCATGGTTTTAATATTGGGGAGCCCTCGTTTTTCGGCTTCCGTCCGCCATTCTTCCGAATAATTGTTTCCGTTAAAAATAACTTTTTTATGATCTTTCAATGTCTTTTGGATCAACTTATCAATAGCCGGTCCAAAATCTTTCCCGGACTCCTCTTTGCTGACCGGACCCAGTTCCTTTATCATCTGTTCAAGGGAATCGGCGACAATCGTATTCAGAATCATGTTCATACCGGCGATAGACATAGAAGAAGCCACCATACGNNTACGTCCGGTTGCGGTCGGTGGTGTCTTTTCGTACGGGAGAGATTGTCTGGACACCGATATCCATCTTTTTTGACTGGATTGATGTCGAGGCAGAACCGTTTTCGATAATTTGTTCCACGATATCCTCTAATTGTTCGCCGAGGAAAACAGAGATTACAGAAGGAGGGGCTTCATGATCCCCCAACCGGCAGTCGTTACCCGGAGTGGAGCATGATGCGCGGATCAATTCGGGATGTTCGTCGATTGCCCGGATAACCGCAGCTAAAAAGAAAAGAAAACATTTATTTTCATGGGGAAACTTGCCGGGGCTTAGTAAATTGACACCGGTATCCGTTTGCAGTGACCAATTATTGTGCTTGCCGGAGCCGTTGACGCCGTTAAAGGGTTTTTCATGAAGAAGGCATTCCAGATTGTGACTTCTGGCAATCCGTTTCATCGTTTCCATAATAAGTTGGTTATGATCGGTGGCAATATTGGCTGTCGTATGAAGCGGAGCCATTTCATGCTGTGCCGGCGCGGATTCGTTGTGCTGTGTTTTTGATAAAATGCCCAATTTCCATAAGGCGATATTTAAGTCTTTCATAAAGGAAGAAACCCGCTCCCGGATACTTCCGAAATAATGATCGTCCAGCTCCTGACCTTTCGGAGGCATGGCGCCGAACAGTGTCCGTCCGGAAAAAATCAAATCGTCGCGCTTTAAAAAGGTGTCACGGTCAATCAAAAAGTATTCCTGTTCCGCGCCGACATAACAGGAAACGTTTGTCACATCCTTTTGTCCGAATAAATGCAGGACGTTCACCGCCTGCTTGCTGATTGCTTCCATCGAACGGAGAAGCGGCGTTTTTTTATCAAGGGCTTCTCCCGTATATGAGCAAAATGCTGTCGGAATACATAATGTGACACCATTGGCATCTTCCCGTAAAAAGGCGGGGGAAGTGCAATCCCAGGCGGTATAGCCGCGTGCTTCAAAGGTAGCACGAAGTCCGCCGGAAGGAAACGAAGAAGCATCCGGCTCTCCCTTGATCAATTCCTTTCCGGAAAATTCCAAAGCCGCTCTTGAAGAAGAACGCGGACTCAGAAAGGAATCGTGTTTTTCCGCCGTGACTCCCGTCATCGGCTGAAACCAGTGGGTATAATGGGTTGCCCCGTTATCCAGTGCCCATTCTTTCATGGCATGGGCGACAGTGTTTGCCATGTCGGCGGTAAGCTCACTTCCGTTTTCAATCGTATCTTTTAGCTCCAGATAGGCTTTCCTCGGAAGTTTTTCCTGCATAACATCATCATTAAATACTTTGGAACCAAAAACTTCGCGGATTATATTGTTCTTTGACATTTCTTCCATCATTGTGCTCCATTCTTGTAAGTTTACTATTCATCGTTAAGAATATCATTCTTACAGTGAAAAATCAAATGCAAAATTTATCGAACATAAGACGGCAGTAGTCAAAAAAGCTTTTTTTCCGTACATTTTCAGACGGATAGATTGGCAGGGTCAAAATTTTTTCCCGGTTGATGGTATAAGTAATCTCACCGATGGGGGTTGTTTTTTGAAGCGGGGCTTCCAGTTTATCTTTTAACCGGTAGGACACATGAATGTCATCAAAATTACTCAGCAGTAAAACGGGAGAATCAATATTTTGGACAGACACTGTATTTTTTACGCCGTTTGTTATGGGTATCTTTAATTTACTTAAATTCTGGGAAGGCAGCGCCTTTTTTTTATAGTGTTTAAAACCGTAATCCATTAACGTTTTCGTATCCTGCCATTTATAATTCTTTCTCGGCGGCCATCCGCTGGCAAGTGTTGCCGATACGAAAATGCGGTTATCTTTTTTGGCGGCGCCGACAAAACAATACCCCGCCTTGCTTGTAAATCCGGTTTTGATACCGAGTGAGCCTTTATAACTATTTAAGAAAGCGTCCTTATTCCCTACGGTAAAAGACCGTTTTGAGGAAATGGATTTGAATTTATGGGATTTTGTCCGGATAATCGAGCGGAATTCCTCGTTTTTTAATGCGTAGCTGCCAAGCAGGCACATGTCCTTGGCGGTACTCTGATGTCCGGGAGCGTCTAATCCGTTCGGTGTCACAAAATTAGTTTGGGTCATACCGATTTTTTTGGCTTTTTTATTCATCATTTCCGCAAACCCCTCCACAGAGCCGCCGATATGCTCGGCAATTACCACGGCGGTATCATTGTGCGAGGTCAGCATAAGGGAATAGAGCAGGTCATTCAGTAAAAATGTTTCATTTTTGCGGATACCGAGATGTACTCTCGGCATTGAGGCCGCTTTTCCGGAAGCTTTTAATATATCCTTTTTTCGGTTTCCGTTTTCCAGAGCAAGAATACAAGTCATAATTTTAGTCGTACTCGCCATGGCAGCTTCTTGGTTTACTTCTCTGCCGTACAGTAGTCTTCCCGATCCGGCATCCATTAACCCGATATATTTTCCGTTCAGGCGGAGTGCCGGAGGAGAGGCAGAGGCGGGAATGCTTTCTTCTTTCTTGGCAAGAGGTACGGGAACATCGTATTGTATATCGGAACGTATGATGGAATATTGGAAAAAAACAATGATGAGAAGGATCATGATAGTAAGGAAACGTTTCATACGGTTACCTCGGTAATTTATAAAGATGTATTGTTATTTTATGCAGGAAAGGAGATGACAATGAGTTTTACCGCGGATATTTTGATCATAGCGGGATAAAAAACAAAATCAGATTTCAGAATAAGCAGAATCCATTATTTTTTGCCGCAGATGCACTTCCGTCAGGATAAATTTTTATATTGACAAATTACAGGGAATCATTTATTATAAATATAATGACTGATATTAAAAATACGGTCATAACGGTCATAATTGTAAAAAATGTTTATTACGGGAGGTGATTTCGTGCCAAGAGCATTAACAGAAAAAGAAAAGTGCAGACAATGCCGCAAATTAATAGAAAAGGGAAGGGAAGTGGTATTTGCCCAGGGGATAAAGAAAGTCAGTGTAGAGGAGATAGCAAAGGCTGCCGGCATGGCAAAAGGATTATTTTATCGCCATTTCGGATCAAAGGAAGAATATTTGTATGAACTGATATGGGATATTCATATGCAATTTTTTGAGAAAGCCTCACAAATGATACAAAAACACAGAAATCTGCAAGAAAATATCAGAGAATTATTGATGGATATATTTCATATGCCGGAGATGGAGTTTTTTGCAAATAATCATGATGAAACAATGGAGATATTTGAAATTATGTCCGAAAAGAATGAGGGTTCGGAAAATCACAGGGAAAAAGATATGTATGAGAAATTATTGATTATGGCAGGGATTGATATTGACAGAGTAAATCCCGGCGTGGTACATAATTATTTTCATGCTGTTTATCTGGTGATGAGCAGTGATTTAATGATTAAGGAGGCTTTGCCGGAAACTTTTGATCGGATGCTGGACGGATTAATCTCATACATTTTTGGAGGTGCGGAATGAGCTTGTTTAAAATAAAGGGTTTGCAGAAAGAATACGGGGAAGGCAGTGCCAAGGTCGTTGCATTGAATCATATTGATTTAGAAGTACAAAAAGGAAGATTTATCGTTATTTTAGGGGCAAGCGGTTCCGGAAAATCCACGCTTTTAAATATGCTTGGCTGTATGGATCAGCCGACAGGCGGAAAGATTTATTTTGGTGATCAGGAGATTACTTCATACAATAAAAAACAGATGACAAAATTCCGCGGCGAACATATCGGGTTTATCTTCCAAAGCTATAATCTGCTGCCGGATTTGACGGCGCTTGAGAATGTTGAGTTTTCGACGGAGCTTGCCGGTCTTACGAATGAGGACGCAAAGAGAGCGCTTGATTTGGTCGGTTTGTCAGAGCGGATGGATCATTATCCGGCAGAATTGTCGGGCGGCGAGCAGCAGAGAGTATCCATTGCCAGAGCCATTGCCAAAAACCCGCAGGTATTATTATGTGACGAACCTACCGGTGCGCTGGATTTTCAAACGGGGGTTATGGTTTTGGAAGTCCTGAAGCAAATACATAAAAAGAGTAAAACGTCGGTGTTATTCATTACCCACAATCAAGAAATTGCAAAAATTGCAGACATGGTCATAACATTGAGGAGCGGAGAAATTATGAGCATAAAAGAGAATGTTTCTCCGATTGCCCCGTCGGAGGTGATCTGGTAATGAAATCGGGAGTGAGGTTGATAATAAGGAAGATGCGTCTGCATATACCGCAATTACTTGGGCTTGTTTTGCTATTGACAGTAGGTGTGTGCTTTTTTATTACTCTTTTTACCATTGCCATACGGTACGAAGAAACGGCGGAGCAGTATTTTAAAGACTCGTCATATGCGGATTTGAGTTTTTACGGATCATTTGATAAAAAGGATTTGGAGAGCCTTTCCGAAACGGACGGTATTCGATTGGCAAGAGGGAAGACGATTCTTGACGTTCGGGACGGAGAGCGGATTTTTCGCATAATCTCCCTTACGGCAGGGATCAACCGCCCGTATCTTTATGACGGAAGACTGCCGGAAAATAAGACGGAGTGTATTTTGCTGAAACGCAATGCAGAGGCGATGGGGCTTTCCATAGGAGATACGATTCCGGCAGGGGGAGAAGCCTTAAAAATAACGGGGCTGGCATCTTCAGCGGAATATATCTATCTGTCGCAGAATGAGCGTAACCGGATGGCAAAGGAAGCACTTTTCGGCGTCATATTTGTAACAGATGATTTTTTTACAGAGGGGTATCATGAATTGATTGCTCTGACTGACGATGATTTTTCATGGGAAGAAATTGCAGAAAAAATCGGAGCAGAAAGAGTGATAACTAAGGAAGAACAGGGCAATCATATCTTATACCGGTCTGATTTGGAGGAGATAAGGACATTTTCCTATATTTTCCCTCTTGTCTTTGCCGTGTTAATTTTCATTACGATATATGTCATGCTGACAAGAACAATCAAGAAAGACCGCAGACAAATCGGAACGATGAAAGCACTTGGCGCTTCCGACCGGAAAATCATCGGCATATATCTTTCACAGTTTAGTATTACCGCAATGACAGGGGCATTATTGGGATGTCTGACAGCCGTATTTCTTTGTGATAGTATTATTCATATTTTTTCGTCAATGTTTGAAGTCCCTGGGTTAAGCTTTGCCTTTTATCCTGGGTTATGGCTGGGTGCCATTATGATTTCCGTTCTGCTGTGTATGATTTCCGGACTGCTGGCATTGTTTTCCGTATTGTCCCTTCTTCCGGCTCATGCGATGCGTCCGCAGAAGCCGAAAGGAGGAAAAAAAGTATTTTCCCGTCATATCGGTTTTTTCTGGGAGAGAGCTTCGTTCAATACGCGGTATGCCTTGAAAAACACCGTACGCAACAAAGGACGTTTTTTGGCGGTGGTATTTGGGATGTGCGGTTCCCTTGCCCTGTTTTCTTTTTCTCTTGGGTTTTATGATTCGATTGAAAATACCNNTTGCAAACTATGATGTGATAATAAGCTTGGAGCCTTTATCGCTCGAAGTGGATTCTCCGGTAAAGTCACAATTGGATGCGGCATATAAAGCACTTATGATGCCGGTTGATATAGGGGAGGAAAGCTGTACGCTTTTGGTTGCGGAAGAGGGGTTTGATATGATGAAAATTCCCGGAGAGGCACTCAGGGAAGGCATTGTCATTCCCGAATACTATGCGGAGCTTTGGGATATCAAGACCGGAGATGAGCTGTCAGTCAATGGGGAACGTATGTCAGTATCGGCAGTCATTCCGCAGCATCTTGGTTTGATGCTGTTTACCGGGTATGATTATTTGAAATCCGCGTCAGGAAAGATACCGCCGGTTTACAATACGGTATTTGGGAGAAGCGAAAGATTGGGTGCTCTGGATTCTTATTTGAAAGAACATGATATCCGGTATACTTCCGCAGAGGATGACAAAACCAGTTTTGATTCGATTATGGAAAGTATGTCAGTATTGATCTGGTTTATGATTGCCTGTTCTGTTATCCTTGGATTTACCGTGCTTTATTCGGTAGGTTTGATCAATCTTTCCGCAAGGGAATATGAATATATGTTTATGNNTCAAAAGTATTATGACGGCACATATAAAAGAAACGGTATTTCAATTGATTCTTTCCGTACCGCTCGGTTTTTTGGCAGGGAATCTCTTATTAGACAGTATAAAAGGTGAATTTTCAGGGAACAGCTTTGTTATTGCGGACATTATTTATCCGAAAAGTTATTTGATTTCGGCAATATCGGTAATCGGAGTAACGGGAATCATGGCATTGATGACATCAAGACATATCGGAAAGCTGGATATTGTGGAAGGATTAAAAGCACAGGAGGACTGAATAAACAGCGGCTGAGAAATACCTGACTGAAAAATAAAAATGATGAAACCCTTATAAAAATGAAAGTTGTGAAACCATTTCTTCGCTTGATAATCCTTTGGGAGTTGTGTATAATTTGAGTCAGGAGGAAAAGATTGCGATATCAAGACGGAACACGAATTTTGAAAAATGATTTGCTTTCTTGTATGATAAGCAATATAATAGAGTAGTTAAATTACTTTTGGAACAGAAAAAGAGGTACCATAAATGAGTAAACCAATTATAGCGANNTTGTGAAAGGGTTAAGGCACAGGAAGAGTAAATATTGCGAAAGGATTGAAGACACGCAGGAGGAATAAATAATCCCTGAGAAATTGTACGGATTATCTGCTTGGGAAAATGAGGAGGATGTTGATACCCTGATGAATTCTGAATTTTGATGAAAAATGATTTGCTTTCTTGAAAGATAAGCAATATAATGAAAGAGTTAAAATTATTTTAGGCAGAAAAAGAGGTACAACAAATGAGTAAACCAATTATAGCAATTGTAGGCAGACCGAATGTCGGGAAGTCTACATTGTTTAATGCACTTGCAGGAGAGCGTATTTCTATTGTAGAGGATCATCCGGGTGTGACGAGGGATCGGATTTATGCGGATATGACGTGGCTGAATCATACATTTTCACTGATTGATACCGGTGGAATTGATATAGACAGTAAAGACAAAATGCTTAAACATATGAAAGAACAGGCACAGATTGCGATTGATACGGCGGATATTATTTTATTTCTTGTCGATGTAAAACAGGGATTGGTGGATTCGGACTTTAAAGTAGCCGACATGCTCCGGCGGTCAGGTAAACCGATTGTTTTGGCAGTGAATAAGGTGGATAATTTTGATAAATATATGCCGGATGTCTATGAGTTTTTTAACTTGGGAATCGGTGAACCGCATCCGGTTTCTGCATCTTCCAAGCTTGGCTTGGGAGATATGCTGGATTCCGTTTTAGAGCATTTGAACAGGGAAGAAATTGAGGAACAGGACGATGACCGTCCGAGGATTGCCGTTGTCGGACGCCCGAATGTCGGGAAATCCTCTCTCATTAATTATATGCTGGGAGAAAACAGGGTTATCGTTTCGGATATTGCCGGAACAACACGTGACGCAATTGATACGGAGGTTGTCTATCAGGATAATAAATATGTTTTCATTGATACGGCAGGATTGCGAAGAAAAAGCAAAATCAAAGAGGATTTGGAGCGATACAGTATCATACGGACAGTAGCGGCGATTGAACGGTCGGATATCGTCATATTGATGATTGACGCAGAAGAGGGTGTGACGGAACAGGACGCCAAAATTGCGGGAATCGCCCATGACAGGGGTCGGGGTATGATCATCGCCGTAAATAAATGGGATGTAATTGAAAAAGATAATCATTCCGTAAAGAAATATACAAACAGGATTCGGGAGGTGCTTTCCTTTCTTCCCTATGCGGAGATTCTTTTTATATCGGCGGTAACAGGACAGCGGATCCATAAGATTATGGATGTGGCACAGACGGTCATACAGAATCATTCGCTGCGTATCCATACCGGCGTACTGAATGAGATTCTGGCAGAAGCGGTTGCGCTCCATCAGCCGCCGTCGGATAAAGGAAAACACCTGAGGCTTTATTATATCACACAGGTAAGCGTCAAACCGCCGACGTTTGTAATTTTTGTAAACAGCAAGGCACTGATGCATTTTTCTTATCAAAGATATATTGAAAATAAAATCAGGGAAACGTTCGGGTTTCGCGGAACACCGATACGTATTTATATTCGTGAAAGGAAAAACTGACTGACCGGATACCGGTATTCAAACATTCAGTCAAGGAGGAAGATATGCTGACAGTTATTTTAACAATGACGGTTTTATTCGCAGTAGGATATGGATTCGGATCAATATCCACTGGTTTTTTAGTAGGAAAAATATACGGGGTCGATATCCGCAATTCGGGAAGCGGAAATGTAGGAGCAACCAATGCATTGCGCACGCTCGGGGCGAAAGCCGGTGCGCTGACTTTTTTAGGGGATATCCTAAAGGTTCTTATACCGATTTTGATTGTTCGGTTTGTTTTATATAACGGGATGGAAGAAACCTATGTATATGTACTGATAACCGGACTCGGTGCGGTTATGGGACATAATTTCCCTTTTTATCTGCATTTTAAAGGCGGGAGAGGAATTGCCGTATCGGCAGGTGTTATTATTGTAGCTACCGATTGGTGGGTTGTATTGATCGGATTGGCGATTTTTGTAATTGTTGTGACGATAACGAGGTATGTATCGGCGGGTTCTTTGATTGTTGTCTGGTATCTTCCGCTTTATACGATCTATGCTTACCGCAGCAATGAATATTTTGTCCTGATGCTGGTTATCAGCTTATTATTTACGCTAATCGCCTATATAAAGCATT
Organism: Lachnoclostridium sp. UBA933; assembly: GCA_002293545.1. Classification (GTDB taxonomy): domain Bacteria; phylum Bacillota; class Clostridia; order Lachnospirales; family Lachnospiraceae; genus UBA933. Next base: position 13,005 of record DBDL01000149.1, read on the forward strand.
TACCCAATATAAAAAGACTGCTGAGCGGTACGGAAAATAAGCTTGCATTTAAGAAGAAAAGTAATGTATGAACGGGGGATATTATGAAAAAAGTTAGTTTTATCGGCGGCGGAAGCTGGGGAACCGCATTGGCGGTACTTTGTCATAAAAACGGACACAAAGTAACCATCTGGTCGGCATTGAAAAGTGAAGTTGATTTACTGCGGAACGAAAGAGAGCATATTCACCGTTTGCCCGGAGTGAAGATATCGGACGAAATATCCATAGAGGACGATTTGGAAACTGCCTGTACGAATCAGGATATCATTGTTTTTGCGGTTGCTTCCCCGTTTATCAGGGAAACGGCTTGCAAGGCCGCCGGCTTTATCAAAGACGGTCAGATTATCGTGAATGTTTCAAAGGGGATTGAAGACCGTACATTAATGACGCTTTGTGATGTCATAGAGGATGAAATCACGAACGCCGACATATCCGTGCTTTCCGGTCCAAGTCATGCCGAGGAGGTTTCAAGGGGCATTCCAACTACAGTAGTAGTAGGATCGAAATCAAAGAAAACGGCAGAACTGATACAGGATATATTTATGAACGATTGTTTCCGTGTATATACAAACCCCGATATGGTTGGCATTGAACTCGGCGGTTCTTTAAAAAATGTGATCGCCTTAGCGGCGGGTATCATTGACGGAATCGGTATGGGTGACAACACAAAGGCGGCTCTGATGACAAGAGGAATTGCTGAAATCAGCCGTTTAGGCATTGCCGCGGGCGGAAAATTTGAAACATTCTGCGGTCTTTCCGGGATCGGGGATTTAATTGTGACCTGCACAAGCAAACACAGCCGTAACCACAACGCCGGGTATTATTTGGGGCAGGGATTTACGTTTGAAGAAACAAAAGAGAAAATCGGTCAGGTAATCGAAGGCGCCAATTCCGCAAGAGCCGCCTTGGATTTAGCAGTAAAGTTCCATATAACAATGCCGATCGCGGAACAGGTAAGCGCTGTGTTATTTGAAAATAAAAAAGTAAATCAAGCGGTGGAGGATTTGCTGAAAAGAGAAAAAAGAATTGAGTACCAAACATTATCATGGTAGCATGACACAAAAATGTTGCAAAGGTTTATTATCATAATATACAAAAGAAAATTAGGAGGGTTACCAATGTCACAAAAATGTCGGAAATGTATCATAGGGATTCTGTTTGTTTTATCAGCGATGCTTCTTTTTTCATCCGTTATCGGTACCGAATCATCTGCGGCAGCTAAACCGTCTTGTTTATTGCCTCTGAAAAAGGAGAAGAAGATTAAGGCATTTTTAAAATCAAATAAATCCACGAAAAAATATGCAGGAAAAGCATATGCAAAAATGAAATGGAAATCATCAAAGAAAAAAGTATTACAAATAAAAGGGAAAAAAATCATCGGGAAGAAGAAGGGGAAGGCACAGCTTCGCGGTTATTTGAAAAAAAAGAAAGCAGTTGCCATAAAAGTCACCGTCATGATACCGGTTTCTTCTATTAAAGTAAATGATTCTTCTGTAAAAGCGTATCTTGGAAGCAAGACGCAAATCGTATCCGCCGTGAAACCCGCCAATGCTTCAAACAAAGGATTGAGTTTTGCCACTGCCAATAAAAAGATAGCGAAGGTATCCAAAAAAGGTGTTATTACCGCACTGGCATATGGTAAAACAAGCATAAAAGTAAAAAGCAAAGACGGATTTAAGACAAAAACAGTGAAAGTCAATGTTGTGCCGGAGCTGCTGCGCAAAACAGCGAACGGAGATGTAAACGGGGCGCAGCTAAAAAATGCATTGGTTTGGTATGGAGTGCCTTACGGAGCCTCTACGGAAGGACAAAATCGCTGGTGTGCGCCGAAAAATCCGTCTAAATGGAATTATGCGCTGAATTGTAAGAAAAAGAGGGCGGATGCCGCACAGAAAGGAAGCGCTGCCGATACCTATACCGGTTCAGAGAATTGTCTTTATGTAAATGTATTCCGTCCGGATACGGCAGAAAAGAAACTGCCTGTTTTTGTGTTTATGCACGGCGGCGGAAACAGTTCAGGAAGTGCCAATCGCAACCTGGCGGTGATTGCAAAAGACTGCAATGCCGTTGTCGTATCAATTTCCCATCGTCTGGGCGCATTCGGTTATCTCAGCCACCCGGCTTTACAAAACAAGAGTCCGGAAGAGAACAGCGGAAATTTTACTATGCTTGATATCAAAAAAGCGTTGGAATGGATTCAAGGGAATATTGCTAATTTTGGCGGAGCAAAAGGAAATGTAACAATATCCGGTTACTCGGCGGGTGCGAGAAATGCCATGTGTGCGGTGATTTCTCCGGTGATGAAAGGATTATTCCATAAAGCAGTCAGTTTCAGCGGCGGGATGGTAACTTGTACGCCGGAACAAGGAGAAGCGGCAACAGAAAATAAACTTGCGGATATATTAGTAAAAAGAAAAAAATATGATAAAAAAGATGCGGCATTGGAGTATGTTGAAGGATTAAGTTTAGAAGAAACCAGAAGTCTTCTCGAAGATTTAACAACAGCGGAAGTAGCAAATATGTTTGACGGTGCGGCTTTGGTTTTGGACAACTTCCCGCAGTGTTTCCGTGACGGGGTTGTTATTCCGGAGGAAGGTTTTGATATCATTCCGTCAGGAAATTATAACCGCGTACCTATGATTTTAGGGAGTAACCGTTCGGAATATGCGTCGTTTGCCTATACAAAGCAAATGACATTATCACGCACCAGTGCGGCGTCCATTTCGTCAGCGGAAGAAATGTCGTCGCTGATTCAAAATGCCATTACGTACGGGAGCAAGTTCCATGCCGGATTTTATGTGGAAGACGCGGCACAAAGGCTTCTTTCGGACGCAGGTCATAAGGCGGTTTACGGTTATCGGAACTTATGGGGAGAGAATCCGGCTGTTACCAATGAGGCATACAGTATTTATGTCGGGGCAAGCCACGGAAGCGATTTGGATTTTCTTTGCGAACAGTATACGGGATTGGAGTCTGATGTTGCACCGGGCGCAATTAATTCATCGAACTTAAACGGGCGGAAAAAGATTTCAAACAGAATGCAAAGTTATATTAAGTATTTTATACGCAATGGGAATCCCAACGGCAGCGGAGTGAAAAACTGGACGACATGGACGACCGGGGAAAAGGATAAACGGATTATGACATTTGATGCCAACAAAACAGATACCGCATTGGCGATGTCGGAAGAGTATTTAAAAGC
>DBDL01000091.1 GCA_002293545.1 Lachnoclostridium sp. UBA933
TAATAAAAGAATATGAAACAGTTTTTATACGAATGGAGGTTATTATGAAAGAAAAAGTAGTTTTGGCTTATTCGGGCGGACTGGATACGACCGCAATTATTCCGTGGCTCAAAGAGAATTTTAATTATGAGGTGATTTGTGTATGTGTTGACTGCGGGCAAGAAGAAGAATTGGACGGTTTGGAAGAAAGAGCGCTCTCCTGCGGTGCTTCCAAGCTTTATATCGAAGATGTCACCGATGAATTTTGTGATGATTTTATTACCCCCTGCGTTCAGGCAAATGCCGTTTATGAAAATAAATATTTACTGGGGACGGCAATGGCTCGTCCGGTCATTGCCAAACATCTTGTAGAGGTTGCCCGGAAAGAGGGAGCAACCGCAATCTGTCACGGGGCAACCGGCAAAGGAAACGATCAGATTCGTTTTGAATTGGGAATAAAGGCTCTGGCGCCCGACATTAAAATCATTGCCGCTTGGAGGAGTGACCTTTGGACACTGGATTCCCGCGAAGATGAGATTGAATACTGCAAGCAGCACGGAATTGAACTGCCTTTTTCGGCAGACACAAGCTACAGCAGGGACAGGAATCTCTGGCATATCAGTCATGAGGGACTGGAATTGGAAGATCCGGCAAATGAGCCGGACTTTGACCACTTGCTTGTACTCGGCGTAACTCCTGAAAAGGCACCGGAGGAAGGGGAGTACGTTACGATAGCTTTTGAAAGCGGTATTCCAAAAAGTATAAACGGAAAAGAAATGAAGGTTTCTGATATCATCCGTACTCTCAACTCCTTGGGCGGAAAACACGGAATCGGCATTATTGATATCGTGGAAAACCGCGTTGTCGGAATGAAATCCCGCGGGGTTTACGAAACACCCGGCGGAACCATCCTGATGGAAGCTCACGGTCAATTGGAAGAGCTGATTCTCGACCGGGATACCTATACTGTAAAAAAAGAGATGGCAAATAAACTGGCGGACATTGTCTATGAGGGGAAATGGTTCACTCCGCTTCGTGAAGCGGTTCAGGCATTTATTGAATCCACTCAGCAAAAGGTTACCGGGGAAGTGAAATTCAAGCTTTATAAAGGGAATATTATAAAAGCCGGAACAACTTCTCCGAATACGCTTTATAATGAAAACATTGCTTCCTTTACCACCGGTGATTTATACGATCATCATGATGCGGAAGGCTTTATCAATTTGTTCGGACTGTCCAGCAAGGTACGGGCTATGATGTGGAAAGATTGATTTCATTATAGACTGAATACAGGGGATACCGTTATTTTGAATAAATAACGGTATCCCCTGTTAATGAAACCTCATTATAAAAATCGTTAAATATACATACTGGTCATTATCATTGCTCCCAGTATAGAATTAATAAGTGCAATTGCCAATCCTACAATACACATTACCATTGCTGCGATTGTTTGATTGGCTTCTCTGTACTTGTATGCCAGCACTAAACCGACGATACAGCAAACATAAGCGACAATCGGAAGCAGCAGTGCAAAGACAAGACCGACTATGGATAATACAAGTGACGGTACATGAATCTGTTTCATTAATGATTCTCCTTTCAAGTAAAATATAAAGTATACGTTATGCATAACTTATTATCCTATATCACCGGTAATCTGTCAAGTAATGGACACTCCTGCTGGGACATGATCTTCACCAAGCCTCTTTTTTATCCCTTTCCATATTTTCTTTCAATTCCTCTAATCCTGAAAACTTTTTTTCGGGTCTTAGAAAACGAAATAACTCTACACATATATTTTTCCCGTATATATTTTCGTGAAAGTCAAACAGGTAGGTTTCCGCACAATACCCTTGTTTCCCCGGTATGGTCGGCTTGATTCCGATATTGGTCACCCCTTTATAAACGGCTCCGTCCACTGTTACGCGGGATGCATAGACGCCATTCGGCGGCAGTAATTTTGATTCGGCAGGAATCAGGTTTACCGTCGGCATATCAAGCGTTCGTCCGATTTGATTCCCCATTACGACCGTCCCCTCCAAAAAGAACGGCCGTCCCAATAGTTTATTGACTTTTTCGATCTTTCCCTCTGCCAATAAAGCACGGATGCGTGAACTGCTCACAACCTGACCGTCGTATGCAATTCTCTCAAAATGTCTGCACTCATATGAATACTGCGCCGACATCGTATCTAAAAGCCTGATATCCCCTCTCCGCCCAAAGCCAAACCGGAAGTCCTCTCCGACAACAACGATTTTCGCATGACATTCTTCATGCAGGATTTTTTGGATAAACCGCTCCGGACTCATTTGGCGGAATTCTTCGGTAAATGGGTATGACTTATACCAGTCAATACCGGATTCTTCTGTCAGTTTCTTTTTTTCCTGTTCCGTATAAATCTCTCTGGGTATCGGGGGACATAACCCGTCACAGGTAAATGTTATGACACCCGATAAAAAGGAACGGCGTTTTGCCTCTGCCGCCGCATATTGTATCAATGCCTGATGACCAATATGCATTCCGTTGAACTTTCCGATACATACTACAGAACCTTGACCCAAGTGTCTTCCCCCTTTCATGGATATGATTTTGCCCTATTCATTTTATCTTATAAAAACATTTTTTCTAATCTAAATTCCTGCTTCTTGCCGCTGTACCGATAGATTGCCGCAAATTTACCGGAAGAAGTGTATAGCCTGATTCGTTCCTGATGATTGATCGGTGCATCAGATACCACCTGTTCTTTCCGCAATACATTGCCGTTTTGCAAATACTTATCCGCATTCTCTGCCGCGGTACCTTTTTTCAGTTCGGCAAACACATCTTCTATTTTCATCAGGGAAGCTTCCAGCGTTCCCTGTCCTGCCATCCGCTCCGCTTCGGAAAGTGTAACGGCATGTTCGATTGAAAAGTCCCCTGCCTGTGTACGAAGCAGGGATTTCATCGCCGCCCCGCAGCCTAACATTTCTCCGATATCATGACACAGCGTCCGGATATAGGTTCCCTTGGAACAATGAACCGTCATTTGAAACTCATTGCAGGCAGGTTCCATTAATATCCCGCGAATGCTGTATATGGTTATCTTCCTTGCTTTTCTTTCTACCTCGACTCCTTTTCTGGCAAGCTCATAGAGCTTCTTCCCCTGAATCTTTACTGCGGAGTACATCGGCGGAATCTGTTCGGTTTCCCCTGTAAAACGGCAAATAACCTGCCGCAATTTCTCTTCGGAAACCGCTACAGGTCTTTTATGAAGAATCTGTCCGGACACATCCTGTGTATCCGTTGTAATGCCAAGGAGTACCGTGGCTTGATATCTCTTGGTTTGATTGGTTAAAAAATCGCACACTTTTGTCGCTTTTCCAAGACAAACCGGTAACACTCCGGTTGCCATCGGGTCTAACGTCCCGGTATGCCCTATTTTTTTCTGACGGCATATGCCGCGCAGTTTTGCGACAACATCGTGTGAGGTAAAACCGGCTTCTTTATATATATTTAATATTCCGTCCATAATTTTCCTTATAATTGTGCTTCAATATGTTCCGTCAGATTATTGATGATATCAAATTGGGAACCGCATATCTCACACCCGGCGGCTCTGATATGACCGCCGCCGCCAAAATAGCGGCAGATTTTACTCACATCGACATGATTATTGGAACGCATACTTACCCCGAATTTCCCAGATTCTCTTTCCGTAAGCAATATGGCGACTTCCACATCCTCCGTTGTACGAAGCTGATCAATAATCCCGTCCATATCGGAGGGCTTGATTCCGTAGAATTTCATAATCCGTTTGGTTACAATAGAAAAAATACATTTTCCGTCCATAATTCGGATACTTTCTAACAGACACCGTCCCAAAATCTGCAGCTGCTTAAAGGATTTTAAATAAAAGCTTTCGTCAATGATTTTTGAAAAGGGAATTCCCGTTTCAATTAGTTTCCCGGCGATTTCCAGCGTTTTTTTCGTGGTATTGCTATGA
>DBDL01000175.1 GCA_002293545.1 Lachnoclostridium sp. UBA933
ATTGTCTATGCCAATCCCGAAAAAGAGGTCGAAGATTGGCTGTTTCGGAGAACGATTCCGTTTGGGGTGGCAACAAGCCGAAATATCGGAATAAGGAAAGCGACAGGGAAGTATATTTATTTTTTGGACTCGGATGATTATCTTTTGGAGGATGCATTAAAGCCGTTGGTAGAACTGGCGGAAGAAAAAGATGCGTTATTTGTGACCGGCAACAAGGCGAACAGTTGGTTTCGCCCGGCAAGTTTCGATTGGGAGCGGGCTAAGAAAGAATCCAATCTGGAAGGGGTCGGCCGTCTGGAAGGGGAATTTTTAGAAAACCGTTTTTCCGTGAATTTTTCGGCGCAGGGGATTTTGTTGCGCCGTGATTTTATTTTGGAGAAGAAACTTGAATTTTATAGAAGCAATGTATTTTTTTCAGATATCTATTTCACGGTAGTGGCGTTATCAGCGGCTTTATCAGAAGGACGGGCATGGTTTGACGGCGGGAGCTATTATATATGGCGTCAGCACAACGACCCGGTACATCTTCCCGCACTTCATCAAAGAGAACGTAAATGCAGGAGCTTTGAGTACATTCATAGCTATGAGTATGCGGACCGGATGATTCAAGAGGGACAGACGGAGCTGCACCATGCGCTGGACCGGCAGTTATGTAATACGATACTGGATCGTTTTCCGGATTTTTTACGGGGGATGACTGCAAATCAGTTTGCGGAAGCCCTGAATCAAATCACGGATAAAAGTATAGTAAACGAATATTCGTTTTTTAATAAACATATTTTAAAGCTTTTCATGAAAAAAAGATACCGGTCGGCAATACCGTTTGTGGCAGCGCGTAAGTTTTGGAGGAAGAAGAACGGACTATTCGGTTCAAAAATCCAATACTACCGTTTTTTAGGGAAGATACTGTTTGATGATTTTCCGGTCAAAAAAAATTGGGTATTCTTTGAAAGCTTCTATGGAAAGGGGTATGCCGACAGTCCCAAATATTTATACGAGTATCTTTTGGAAAATTACGGGAACCGTTACCGCTATATCTGGTGTTTAAACCAAAAATCCGATATGGTTCAAGGAAATCCTAAGATTGTGAAACGATTCAGCTTGCGTTATATCTATTACGTAACCAGATGCAAATACCAGATTTATAATACGCGTCAGCCGCAATGGTTAGAAAAACGTGATGATATGGTGTTTTTGGAAACATGGCACGGCACGCCGCTGAAAAAGCTGGTTTTTGATTTGGACGACATCCATGCGGTAAGTCAGAACCACAAAAAAGTATTCTATGAACAATGCGGGGATTGGGACTATCTGATTTCCGCTAATCCCTTTTCGACCGATGTTTTTGAGCGGGCATTCAGTTTTCCGCGGGAACGGATTTTGGAAAGCGGATATCCCAGAAACGACATTTTATATTCAAAGAATAAAGACGATATCGCAAAAAAAGTAAGAAATGACCTCGCGATACCGGAAGATAAGAAAGTGATTTTGTATGTTCCCACATGGCGGGATAATCAGTATTACGGAAAGGGAAAATACAAATTTTCCATGAAGCTGAATTTAAAGATGATGATGAAAGAATTGGGGGATGAGTACGTTTTGCTTTTGCGCACCCATTATTATATCGCCGATCAAATTAACCTGAAAAACTATCGGGATTTTGTAATAAACGGGAGTGATTATGAAGATATTTCACTTTTATATTTGGTTTCTGACTTGTGCATTACCGATTATTCGTCTGCATTTTTTGATTATGCAAATCTAAAACGTCCGATTCTTTTTTATGTCTATGACTATGAGGATTATAAAAATGAGATTCGCGGCTTATATATTGATATGGAAAAGGACTTGCCGGGACCGGTTGTACAGACAAATAAGGAGCTGATTGGGGCAATTAAGCATTTAAATAAGATTTCAGAAGAGTATCAGGAAAGATATGACAAGTTTTATAAGCGTTTCTGCAATATTGATGACGGGAACGCATCTAAAAGAGTAATCGAAGAGGTATTCAAATGAGAACATTGCTGCACGGTATACTCAAAGGGATTGCTATATGTATTTACCGTATCATGTGTTTGTTCCCTGTGAAGCAGGATAAGATCGTGTTTGGAAGCTGTCTGGGGAAAAGCTATTCGGGGAATCCGCGGTACATCTATGAGTATATGTATGAACACGGAATATCCCAAAGATGGAACATTATCTGGTTTTATAAGAAAAAACCGTTTATCATTCCCGGAAGCAAGCAGAGAGCCTATGGAGAGATGCGTTATTTATATCATATGGCAACGGCAAAGGTATGGATTTTCGACTGCCGTCAGCCCGGATTTTTAGTCAAAAGGAAAGGGACGTATTATATCCAGACATGGCATGGGACACCATTAAAGAAACTGGCACTTGATTTGGAAGATGTGTTTATGGCACATGCAAAAAATATCGTTTCCTATAAAAAGCAGTTTGCAAAAAATTCAAACTGCTGGGATTTTCTAATATCCCAAAATTCTTTTTCCAGTGAAGTGTTCCGCCGTGCGTTTGTTTTTGAAAATAAAATATGGGAAACCGGCTATCCAAGAAATGATATCTTGATTCGAGATAATGTTCCGAATGAAATCGAGCGTAAAAAGGTGGAACTCGGAATTCCGCTGAATAAAAAAACAATTTTCTATGCGCCGACATGGCGTGACGACGAGTTTTCCAAAAAGGCGGACTATAAGTTCCGCCCGGAGATTTCCTTTGATACATTGCGGAAAGAACTGGGAGGCGAGTATGTACTCTTAATCAAGCACCATTATCTGATTGTGGATTCGCAGGATTGGTCTGTATATGAAAAATTTATCTATCCTTTTGATGAAAGTATGGACATCGCTGAGTTGTACCTGATTGCAGACATGCTGGTTACCGACTATTCGTCGGTTATGTTTGACTACAGTGTTTTAAAGCGTCCGATGTTATTTTTTGCCTATGATGAAACCAAGTATGAAAATGACCTGCGGGGGTTTTATTTGGATTATAAAAATGACCTGCCCGGACCGATTTCCAGTACAACCAAAGGATTGATTTCCGATATCAGGAATTACGAGCCGGAGCGTTATCAGTTAAAATATAAGGAGTTTATTGAGAAATATAATACCTTTGAAGACGGGAGTGCGAGTGAAAGGGTTTGCAAGTATATTGAGGGGCTGCTTCGCATAATAATATAAAAAGTATATTTATGCAGTAAAGGAGCATTCATGTGTGAACCGTAGATGGGATATGCTGAGGGCTGCCATTCCTTTTTTTGAACCGCCATATGCCGATGCCCTGGAGGTTGCCGCGCAGTTGGGAGAAGTTCAGGATTTATTATCAGGGCAAAAAGAACGAACAGAACTTTCGATTTGCGGGAGCGGTAACCGTCCGGTGGATATTGAGGGGCTGTTTAAAGCGATTCGGAAATTCGGCAGTGATAATGACCGTCGTATGGTTGATATGTTTTTAAACTTTTTTCAAATGAAACGTATGATGGATATGGTGAAAATGATGCAAACGATGCAGGAAATGGAAAAAAAGCAGAAAGAAAATCAAAAAGAAAGCCAGACCGCATCAGAAGCGTACCGCTCATCCGAATCCGATACCAATCAACGGACGTCAGAGTCTGACGGGTTATCAGAGGATGACAGGGCATTTTCAGACACCGGCTCATCTTCGGAAGAAAATCAGTCGTCCGATGAAAAAAAAGGCATGGATAATAAAGCGATGATGGAATTTTTGAAAAGCAGTATGCCGAAAGACCAACAGGAAAACTTTGATATGCTGCAAATGGCTATGTCTATGATGAATACCTGACACTGCAAGCAGGGAGTAAAATGGATGAGAAGTTATTGAATCAAGAAGTATTTAGAAATATGGACCCGGAAAAGCTGAAAATCATGAAAGAACTGGAGCAAAGCGCAAAAGGGAAGCAACTGAAAGATACCGCGCCGCTGTTGATGAATGCCAGCCAAAAACTGAAAGAAAAAAACATGTCGTTTTCACCGGAAGAAACAGCGGCGTTGCTGGAGGTGCTGACGATTGGAATGTCACCGGCGGAGAAAGCAAAGGTGGATATGATGAAGAGGATGGTGTTTAAGTAGAGAGGGGATGAAAGAGGACCAATAGGCAGCTATTTTGCCAAGGGGGTTTTTGCTTTTGGGACTGGGTAAGAATTTTTATGAATTGGGCGATTGGAAAATCATACACTGGCAAGCCGGAAAGTATCCAAACTCGCAACGCTTATGCGTTGCTCAAACAGAGATACTTTCCCGGCTAGTCTATGATTTTCCAATCACTCATTTCATGACAAAATTCTTACAAGGCCCCAAAAGCAAAAACCCCCTTGGCAAAATAGCTGCCTATTTACTCGCTTTTGTGAACCCTTGATGGGAATGTACGGTTGATCTTAAAAGTGAATGTAAATGATAGGAGAGTTGGGGATTTGACAATTTGGGATATGGGTGTTAGAATGTAGGTGTTTTTAAGGGATGAAGTAAAAAAATAAATGTTGATTTAATATTTTTAAAAATAAATTTTGATTTTTGGATTTAAGAGAAGTTTAGGCACTGTTACGTTAAGGAATGAAAGCAATTAGTTTGGGAGAAAGCAATCGGTTCAAGAGAAAGAAATTAGTTCAGGAGAAGGAAATCGGTTCAGAAGAAAGAAATCAGTTCAGGAGAAAGCATGAGTATGGATTATGGTATTATGAAAATCGAAGATTATTATGAAATGTATCGCCTTTGGGAATCAATTCCGGAGATGAATTTAAATGCGGCGGATGAGAGGGAAAGGATTGATTTATATTTGTGCCGTAATCCGGGTCAAAGTTTTGTCTGTAAAGCAGACGGACATATTATTGGGACAATTATGTGCGGAAATGACGGACGGAGAGCTTTTATTTATCATTTGGCGGTTTCGGAACAATACCGGAACAGGGGAATTGCAAGAAAGCTTGTTCGGAGAGCGTTAGATGAACAAAAGATTTTGGAGATAGACAAGTGTGCGGTCTTTATTTTAGATGAAAATAGAGGTGGAAAAGAGTTTTGGATGAAAATGGGGTTTTCGGCGGTTTGTGAAGCGGAAACGATGGCAAAGCGGATATGATATTTTATGGTTTGCCGGGGAAAAGGATAATAGTCGGGAATTCAGGGTTCCTTATTTGACAATCCCACTGCTCTATAGTAAAATAGCAAAAAAGAGAAAAGGGATTGAGATCATGAAAGACTACAACTTTACTGAGATTGAAAAGAAATGGCAGGAATATTGGGATGCCGGTCAAACCTTCCGTGCTGAAAACGACTATACGAAAAAGAAATTTTATGCGTTAATTGAATTTCCGTATCCGTCGGGACAGGGGCTTCATATCGGTCATCCTCGTCCGTATACGGCAATGGATATTGTGTCCCGGAAAAGACGGCTGGAGGGGTATAATGTGCTGTTTCCGATGGGATGGGATGCATTCGGGCTTCCGACGGAAAATTATGCAATCAAAAATAAGATTCATCCGGCGGTTGTAACCGAAGAAAATGTGAAACATTTCAAAGCTCAGTTGAAATCAATCGGGCTTTCGTTTGATTGGGGACGGGAAATCAATACGACCGATCCGGATTATTACAAATGGACACAGTGGATTTTCTTACAGCTTTTTAAGAGAGGACTGGCATATAAAAAGGAAATGTCCGTAAACTGGTGTACCTCCTGTAAGGTTGTGCTTGCCAATGAAGAAGTGGTCAGCGGAGTATGTGAACGGTGCGGCGGTGAAGTAATCCGCAAAGTAAAATCCCAATGGATGTTGAAAATAACAGAATATGCCCAGCGTTTACTGGATGATTTGGGTGATGTGGATTATCTGGAGAGAATCAAAATAAGCCAGGCAAACTGGATTGGGCGTTCCACGGGAATGGAAGTGGATTTTGCAATTTCTACAGGTGTAGTCCTGACGGTTTATACAACCAGACCCGATACATTGTTTGGGGCGACCTATATGGTGGTTTCTCCGGAGCATCCGTATATTGAGGAATGGAAAGAGGAGATTTCAAATATAGAAGAAGTTAGAAAGTATCAGGAAGAATCGGCTAAAAAGTCTGATTTTGAACGTACCGAAATGGCAAAAGAAAAAACCGGCGTCAAATTAGAAGGAGTAACGGCAACGAATCCGGTGACCGGAAAAGAAATACCGGTTTTTATATCCGACTATGTATTAGTGACATACGGAACCGGTGCAATCATGGCGGTTCCGGGGCATGACACAAGAGATTATGAGTTTGCGAAAAAATTCGGACTTCCGATTGCAGAGGTTGTCAAGGGCGGCGATATTGAAAAAGAAGCATTTATTGACTGTGCAGCCGGAGTGATGACAAACAGTGAATTTTTAAACGGGCTTTCCGTAGCGGAGGCTCAGGAAAAAATAAAAGACTGGTTAGAAGAAAAAGGATTGGGAAAAGCAAAAGTAAATTTTAAGCTTCGCGACTGGGTTTTTTCACGTCAGAGGTATTGGGGTGAGCCGATTCCGATTGTGGAATGTGAAAAATGCGGATATGTACCGATACCGGAGAGTGAACTGCCGCTTCGTCTGCCGGAGGTGGAAAGCTATCTTCCTACCGATACCGGAGAAAGTCCGCTGGCAAACTTAGAAAGCTTTATTCATACGACATGCCCGAAATGCGGAGGTCCTGCAAAACGGGAAACGGATACGATGCCTCAATGGGCGGGTTCTTCATGGTATTTTTTAAGATACTGCGATACTGCGAATACGGAGGCTTTGGCGGCAAAAGAAGCATTGGATTATTGGATGCCGGTGGATTGGTATAACGGGGGGATGGAGCATACGACGCTTCATTTATTATACAGCAGATTTTGGCACAAGTTTTTGTATGACAAAAAAGTGGTTTCCGAAAAAGAACCGTACCGGAAACGCACCTCGCATGGCATGATTCTTGGAGAAGATAATCAAAAGATGTCAAAGTCACGCGGAAACGTTGTTAATCCCGATGGAATCATAAATGAGTACGGAGCGGACACACTGCGTTTGTACGAGATGTTTATCGGAGATTTTGAAAAAGCGGCGCCTTGGAGCCATTCCTCAATTAAGGGATGCAAGCGTTTTTTGGATCGTATATGGGCATTGCAGGATAGTATGGTTGAGGGTGATGCTTACCGGGAGGAACTCCGTTCTAATATGCACCGAACGATAAAAAAGGTAAGTGAAGATATTGAGAATTTGAAGTTTAATACGGCAATTGCCGCGATGATGACATTTTTAAACGACGTTACTTCAACCGGAAGTATTAATAAAGCGGAATTCCGAACCCTCTTAATCCTTCTCAATCCGTTTGCACCTCATATTACAGAAGAATTATATGAAATAAGCAGGTTTGAAGGTGTGCTGAATAAGCAGGTATGGCCTGAATATAAGGAGGAGCTTTGTACGGAAAGTACGATTGAGATCGTCTGTCAGATAAACGGAAAAGTTAAAGCCAAACTTAATATTGATGCAGATGCAGAGCAAAGCACGGTATTGGCACAGGTTAAGGAGTTGCCGGAGATTAAGAAGATGATTGACGGGAAGGTGTTAAAGAAAGAAATCTATGTAAAAGGAAGACTTGTGAATTTAGTATGCTGAAAATCAGAATGGATTGGGAATCTGAATGGAAGCAAGACATTCCTGTGAACATCAAAATATTCATTTATTCATAAGATATACAAAATGTCTTGCAGAAGATTCGGTAAAATGCAAGGCATTTTATTTATTTGTATGATAGAATAAACAGAAATGGGGTGGTATGAATGCAGTGGATTGAACAGATGAATAAAGCAATCGGATACATAGAGTCACATTTGAAAGAAAAGATAGATTACGAAGCAGCAGCGAAAATCTGCTTGTGTTCGTTATCCAAATTTCAGCAGGCATTTCATTTATCTACCGGAGTCACATTATCGGAATATGTAAGATACAGGCGTATGACCGTAGCGGCAAGCGAGCTGGTGAATACGGATGTCCGGATTATTGATTTAGCCAATATGCTGGATTATGATTCGCCGGAGGCATTTACAAGGGCTTATCAGATGTTTCATGGTGTTCCGCCGACGATTACGCGAAAGACAAAGGTTTATGAGGAATTTGATAAAATCGTCTTTCAAATGCAGGTATATGGCGGAAAATCCAAAATGGGGACCAATAAAATCCTTCGGATTGAAACAGAGAGGTTAATTATTCGGAAGTTCACTATGGCAGACTGGGAGGATGTGAAAGGGATTGTACACACAAATATGAAATCACCGTTTGTGGATTGTGATATCATATGGCGTTCTGATGAAGAGGGGATAAAAAAGCAAACGTTAAAACTGTCCAAATCACAGATGTATTGGGCAGCAGAAGTAAAAGAGCTGCACAAGGTAGTATGCTTTATTTGCTTTAACTTCATGGATGATGAAAAGACATTGGATATCGGTCACATCATAAATACCGATTATTTGGGTTTGGATTATGAGTATGAGGCATTAAAAGCACTTTATAATTATGGCTTCTTACAGCTCGGAGCCGACAGAATACAAGCAACATGGGCATCTCAGTATGAAGAAAAACTGGAACCCTTATATAAACTCGGAATGAGGATTGTTGAAAACGAAATGGTAGATAAATTTCGGGCGGATCCCGATGGGAAGATATCCAAATTTGAAAGAAGCAGATTAATTATTACAAAACGTGATTGGATTACAAACCCGGTTACATGAGGATATGGGGATGGAAAGTGAAATGAAACAAAAAATAACAATCAGAAATTTTAAGGGGGCACATGGATTTTCTGATGATTTTTATCTGATTTGTGAATTCTTGATTCGGATAAACAATCAACGGGTCATAACGCCTCATTATCTTTGGGCAAGATGGGTATGGCAGTATTGTTCCTGTATGGATGCAGAAATTCTATCGCATATTGGAATGGTACAGGATTGCGGAAAACTCGTAGGTCTTGCCGTTTGCAGTGAAAATGAAAAGAGGATTTATTTTTGCGTTGATGAAGAATACTGTGAAGTTAAATCAAATCTTATTGATTATGTTCTGGAAAAATCAAGGTGTCATCATGAAATTAAAATTGTTATTCCCAACGGCGATTTGGAGTTACAGCAGGCAGCGGCAGACAGGAGATTTATTCCAACAAACGAAAGAATGTCAACCATGAAAATCAATACGGTTGATTATGATAATATCTTACCGGAAGGATGTTCAGTCATGTGTTCGGAGGATGTGGATTTCGGTCAAATCAATTATTGTCATGCCATACGGAAATGCATTGAAAATATATGCCATCAAAAAGGAACAAAAGAACATTTTATTGAAAAAGAAGTCAGAAAAGAACTGTTAAATCAAAACATAATAATGCGCATCATGGTTGCTTCACCAACCGGCGAGTATGTTTCAAGCTGTGTGATATGGCATTTGCCGGGAAGCGATTATGCTTATGCAGAACCGCTAATGTTATTAGATAACCGTGGAACGAAATTATGCAGAGCGGCTGTTATGGAAGGGATCGGGTATTGCTTTAAACGCGGGGTAAAAAACGTCTTTGTGATTTCAAAACAGCAATTTTATCGTAATATAGGGTTTTGCCCAGTTCAGAATGAAACACTATGGATATATCATAAATAAGGTGTTGTAAAAGGTGTGTTATCAACGATAAGTTTATAAGAAAGAAAGGACTGTTTATGAAAGAAGATAAAAAAATAAATCATCATTTAACAAGAATTTTTGCGAAAGTTTTTGTGAGGAATAAGCTGGTTCGTACCTTCATGGCGATGCTGCTGGCAGTATCTCTGATGTTTGGATTCGCCGACAAAGCCGTACCGGTTGATTCCGCCGGGAAAATGAGTTTAAAGATCAAAAAAACCCAATACACTTACAACAAAAACAGCAAAGGGAAAAAAAGAGCTGCACAAACCATTCGGGTTAGGAATTTATCCAAAAGATATAAAGTAAAATGGAAATCCGGTAACAAGAAAGTAGCTGCCGTTACACCAAAAAAAGGGAAAGCGAAGGCAAAACTGACTGTCTATATGAGAAAAACAGGACGGTCAAAAATCACGGCAATTATATATAACAAAAAATCCGGTAAGGTTGTTAAAAAATTAAACCGAATAATAAGAGTCACCGTTCACAAAAAACCGACAGCGAAAAGCAAACAAATCATACCCAAAGTAAAAGCCGGTGAATTTAGTATCGCGGCGGTAATCAAGGAATTGTGCCGCAAAGAAAACGGAGGGCGTTTTGCGGGTACCCGCGGGAACCGGCTGGCTGCAGGATATATTATGGCTCATTTTGAAAAAGCGGGATTGAAACCATTAAAGAAAAAAGGCTATGAATGGTCTTATGATGAGCATCATCCGGATGTTGGAAACGCAGTCGGAAATGTTGTCGGTTATATGAAAGGGCGTGACAGTACAAAAGCAATCGTTGTAACGGCGCATTTTGACACAGTATTAAATACCCCCGGTGCATTTGACAATGCGTCCGGTGTAGCCGCTTTGCTGGATGTCGTTTATAAGCTGAAGAAAAGGGGGAAAACGCCGGAAACAGACATTGTGTTTTGTGCATTTAATGAAGAAGAACAGTTTTATGTAGGCAGTGCCGCTTTTGTAAATGAATTTAAAGGGCTTTACAAAAAATCCATTAACATCAACATTGATTGTGTGGGACATAAGAATAACGGAAATTACTTGCTCGGATATGAAAAGAATGATATCAGTGCCGATTTAATCCGGGCATTCCAAAGCATTTTTAATAGCAGGAGTATTCCATATCGGAATTTCCCTGTGAAAGATATAAGATCCGACCATCGAAGCTTTCAGGACGAAGGAATCCCCAATATCTGTTTTACACAAGAGGGCGGGATCATGCATTCTGCGCAGGATGTTATTTCCAGTGTTGATGATAAGCTGATAAGTAAAATCAGTGATGCCATGATTGAATTTATTATAAATAACCGGTTATAAAGAATTTGGATAAGAATTTAAAAATAACATAAAGAGAGCGGGAGAGGGCATGGAGGATAATGTCCTCTCTCTTATTGACATATTATATTATTTACATTACAATGAATCGTGTCATAAAATTTGAGAGGAAATAAAAGATGCTAAAAATACTTTTTGTTTGCCACGGGAATATTTGCCGTTCTCCGATGGCAGAATTTGTTTTTCGGGACATGATAACAAAACGCGGTCTTGATCAAAAGATTCAGGTTGCTTCGGCGGCAACCAGTACGGAGGAATTGGGGAATCCGGTTCATTACGGAACGAGAAATAAACTTGCAGAGGTTGGGATTCACACCGGCGGCAAATTTTCCGTACTGCTGAAAAAGGATGATTATCAAATATATGATTACTTCATTGGTATGGAAAGAATAAACATTAAAAATATGGAGCATATATTGGGAGAAGATACAGGACATAAAATATATCGTTTCCTTGATTTTACGGACAATCCAAGAGATATACCGGACCCATGGTACAGCGGTGATTTTGAAAGAACCTATCAGGAGGTAATGGAAGGAAGCGAAGCCTTTTATGCAATGCTGTGTGAAAAACATAGAGAACTCTTTGATGAATGAGAAAAATAATAGAAGGAAAAGGAATAAATAGAAGAAATAGGACAGAAAGGGAGAAGGCATGAGAAAAACTAAGATTATATGTACATTAGGTCCGGCTACGGATAATGAGGACGTATTGCGCTATCTGATAAAAAATGGGATGGATGTTGCCCGGTTTAATTTTTCACATGGAACACATGAAGAACATGCGAGAAGAATGGACATTCTCAGAAAAATAAGAGAAGAATGCAACCCCGCATTGGCGGCATTGCTGGATACAAAAGGTCCGGAGGTTCGGATAAAGAGTTTTAAAGACGGAAAAGTCGAATTGAAAAAGGGTCAGAAATTTACACTTTGCTGTAAAGATACGGATGGAACGCATGAAAGGGTTGCGATTACATATGAAGACTTGTACAAAGATGTAAAAAAAGATACGGTGATTCTTCTTGATGACGGTTTGATTGAGATGAAAGTTTTAGATNNAAGAGGAACGGATATCTTATGTGAAGTGAAAAATGACGGAAGTCTTTCAAATCATAAAGGAATCAATATTCCGGGGATTCATTTATCGCTTCCTTATCTTAGTGAATCCGACAAAGAGGATATTTTATTTGGAATCAAGCATGATTTTGATTTTGTAGCCGCCTCCTTTGTCAGGACGGCGAAAGACGCCAAAGAACTCAGGCATTTTATGAACCAAAACGGAGGCGAAAATATTCATATCATTGCCAAGCTTGAAAATCGGCAGGGTGTGGATAACGTAGATGAAATTATCCAGGCAGTGGAAGGGGTTATGGTTGCCCGCGGCGATTTGGGTGTGGAAATTCCGGTAGAGGAGGTACCGGTAATCCAAAAGTTAATTATCAAAAAGGCATATCGGGCAGGACTGCCTGTTATTACGGCAACGCAGATGCTTGAGTCAATGATAGTCAACCCGCGGCCGACACGGGCGGAAGCCAACGATGTGGCAAATGCCATTTATGACGGAACGAGCGCCATTATGTTGTCGGGGGAAACAGCAGCAGGCAAGTACCCGAAGGAAACCTTGAAAATGATGACCCATATTGCAGAGCGGACCGAAGCGGATATTGACTACCGGAAACGATTTGCCGCATACGAAAGAAAAGCGAATCCGAATGTGGCTGATGCGATTTCACATGCAACATGTACGACCGCGCACGATTTGAATGCAAAAGTGATCATTACGGTATCGGAGTCCGGAACATCTGTGAGAATGGTTTCAAGATACCGCCCAAGCTGTGATATTATCGGGGCATCTACATCGCTTAAGGTGTTTCGTCAAATTAATATGAGTTGGGGAGTGAAGCCGATATTGCTCCAGGAATGTACAGATGTCTTTGAGCTATTTGATTATGCCGTGATTTCATCCAAGGTTACGATGCAGCTTAAAAAGGGAGATATTGCGGTGCTGACTTCAGGTGTGCCGATTGGACAGTCGGGGACTACCAATATGATAAAGGTGGAGGTTATTGATTGATTTTGTGTGGTGAAAGGGGACAAAAAGCAGATATTCTGCCGAATATCACGCAGAAGAACAGGAAGAATTTTGATAAGACGCAATATATCCTCAATTCCGGCTGCGGCTTAACGAGCAGGGCTTGGGACTTCGGTTGGAGATTGCGGAGGATATGGCGGACGTTTACATTGAAAAGGACAAGTTTACCAGGGTAATTGGCAACCTCTTGTCCAGATTATGAGTCTGCGATGAGGGGCGGTAAGTGAATCTATATGCGCCTTATTCTCCCCTCAATATAAATCCAAAAAGAGCTTGACATTCGGACTAAAAACGAATATCCTATATATAGACCAACCGTCAGTTTATAAATAAGGTAATTAGTGTGAAATAAAAAACATTTCACACGTCGAATTTGTGCTTGCGCAAAAATATCGAGTAATTATGCGCAAAAAACGTGCGCGGGAATGGAGAGTATAATGAAAAAAGGAGTGCTTGACAATGAGAAGACATAAAGAGCCTGAAATAAGAAGAAATGAGCTCTTAGAAGCGGCGCAGAGGTTGTTCTTGGAAAAGGGGTATAACAAAACAACCGTTCAGGATATTTTAGATGTCGACGGCTTGTCAAAAGGAGTGTTTTATTATTATTTCAAATCCAAAGAAGAAGTTATGGATGCCATTATCGAACGTATCGTAGAAGCAGAGGTAGCGAATGCGAAAAAGATCGTAAACGATGCCGGTATGACGCCATCCCAAAAGTTAAATGCTATTTTAACAGGGAAGGGTCTGAGTGAAGAAAACAATAAAAATAAAGAAAGTGTGGTCAGTCAGCTTCATAGGGCGGAAAACGCAGAAATGCATCAAAAGAGTATGGTACGGACAATCATCGCGTTGTCGCCTGTTATTGCAAACATATTAACAGATAAAGACGGATATCACTATTTTTCTACGGATTATCCGGAAGAAACGGTTGCATTGTTTTTAGCGGCAGGTCAGTTTATCTTTGACGATTCATTATTTCAATGGAATGAGGAACAAAGGACAAGACTTGCGGCGGCATTTATTGAAATGATGGAAAAGACATTAGGGGTGCAGGCCGGTTATTTTGGCGAGATAAAAGCATGGCTGCACCATATTGGGCTCGATATATAAAATGATTGTTTTGTATATCGTCGTCTGAATGATTGATTCGGATATTCAGAGGACAATATGCCGGCATTGGTATCCTGACAAATAGACCGACGGACAGTTTAATAATAAAACGGAGGAAATCATTATGACTCAAGAAAATAACACAATCATTACACCGTCACGCAGAGATTTTATACTCATGGTAATCGGACAGATTATATCGCTGTTTGGTGCCGCTATTTTACGGTTTGCCCTTTCGCTGTATGTATTGGATACAACAGGAAGCAGATCCTTATTTGCCACCCTGTTTGCGATATCCAGCATTCCGCTTTTACTAGCACCATTAGGAGGAGCGTTGGCAGACCGCTTCAGCAGACGTAATCTGATGGTGATTTTTGATTTTACAAGCAGTTCGGTAGTTTTTTGCTTAATCCTCTTGATGGGTACCGGTAACAACTCTATTATCATGATTGGAACGATTATGGCAGTCTTGGCGGCAATCAGCGCCTTATATACTCCGGCGGTAATCGCCAGTGTTCCGTTGCTTGTAAGTAAGAAAAAACTGGAGAGTGCAAATGGAATTGTGCAGGCAGTTCAAGCATTATCCCATACGATAGCCCCTATTCTCGGAGGTGTTTTAAGCGGGATTTTCGGGTTTCGTTTACTTATCTATATAAGTTGTAGCGCATTCTTTTTGTCTGCCGTAATGGAAATATTTATAAAGATACCGTTTACGAAACGTGAGCAAAAGGAGCATATGGCAAAAACAATCATGAAAGATATGAAAGAGGGCTTCGTTTATGTTGTAAAAGAGCGGTTTATTTTTAAAACAATGGTAATCGCAGCCGCATTGAATTTTATTCTGACTCCGATTATAATTATAGGTGCCCCGATTATTTTAAGGATGACGATGCACGGCAGTGATGCGATGGTTGGTTTGGGAATGGGGATTATTGAGGTGGCAACCATTATCGGAGCACTCACCGTAGGAATATTTACAAAAAAACTGAGTATGGCTAAATTTTATCTCTGGTCACTGCTGATTGCTTTGATAACCATACCGATGGCGTTATCCGTCACTCCGATGATTTTAAAGATGGGGTTTTATCCTTCCTTTATCCTTTTTATACTATGTTCCGTGCTGATTACCGCAATGGCAACAATCCTGTCAATCTTTGTTATAACAAAAATCCAAAAAAAGACGCCGGATGAAAATATGGGGAAAGTTCTTGCGATTGTATTGGCAGCAGCACAATGTGCCGCACCGGCCGGTCAGTTTTTGTATGGCATTCTTTTTGAGATGTTCAGTAAAAGCATTTATATCCCAATCCTTATACTTACATTGGGAATGCTGATGGTAACGGCGGTATCAAAGAGGGTATTGAGGGAAGAAGACGATGAATAACAGGCTGGCAGGAAAACCGGAAAGGGTTTCGGAAGAATTTAACCGTCCGATAAGATAAGGCTATAACAAACTAAGCTTGTATGACATATCTTATAAACAGGGAAATAATAAGGTATGGATACAAGGAGGATTTATTATGGCTGCAATATCAGGGGTGTTAAGGTTTGACAAAAAAAGAACGGGAGTATCGTCATCGAATTTGACCGGGATTGCCAATGTGCCTATTGTATTACAGAATACAGGAACAAATGAGATGCTTTCCGTTTATACGGACGCAAACGGATATTATGCTTTTACAAACGTACCGAACGGGAACTATCGTATTGTGGAAGCCTACGGTATGGCAGCATCTGCTTCGCCGGGGAATTTGTCCGCAGCCGCAGCCGGCAGTCCGGTCAAAAGTGTATTTCCCCCGATTACATTTGCAAGTGATCCGCCGGCAGGCGCCACAAACCTAGACGCTGTCACACCGTCGGCTCTTTTGGTTACAGCAGCAGGAGCAGATATAACCGGACAGGATATTCTGAACGGACCGGTTAAATATACGCCGATCGAAGCAATTATGGATACCGGTGTTATCGTACTGCCCCCCAATTTGATTACGGAAGCGGATAACGGAACATTTGGTGGTTTCCCGCAGGGTACTCCAGCCAATACCGGAGCAAACCCGAATCCGTATCCGGATATCGGTACGAGATTTATCTATACACAACCCAATCCCGCAGGGGTAACCCCGGCATTCCACCAATATACGATTCAAAATATTATGAATGACGGCACCGCTAATGTTCAAAACACATGGTGGCGTATCGCCGATCACACATCAGGGGATGAGAGAGGGCGGATGATGGTAATCAACGGTGACGCACCCGGTTCTGTTATTTTTGAACAGAAAGTATCCGTAAAACCAAGCACCGCCTATCTCTTTAGCTCGTGGATTTTGAATTTAGCCAAAAGTACCGATTTAGCGGATCCGCAGCTTGGCGTAGAAGTAATGGATGCAAACGGTCAGACGATATATAACCAAACATTGGGTGCCCTGATTCCGATGAATCCGGATAATCCGGAATGGAAACAGATCGGGACGCTGATTCATTCCGGAGATAATACGTCACTGACGATACGGTTTGTAAGCATGGGACCGGAGGCGCACGGGAATGATTATGTGATTGATGATATTACACTGAATGAAGTTCAGGTGATTGCCTATTTTCCGAAAAAAACAGCCGATACTTCTGAAGTAACGGTAGGGGATACCGCCAAGTATACGATAATGCTTGAGAATACGGGGATTAATCCGCTGACAAACGTAGTATTAAGTGATTTCGTGCCGGACGGATTGATCTTTGTTCCGGGTTCTGTTGTCATTGATGGTGTAAGCAGTCCCGCATCCAATCCCAATACAGGGTTTTCAGTACCGGATATTCTTTCCGGCAGTACACTTACGGTTACTTTTTCCGTCGCTGCCGATCACGTTCCCGCAGCCAATCCGACAATAAACCGCGCGTCGGTCGATTACAGCTATTCCTATGTCAGAGGGGGCATTTCGAGCAGGTTTTCAACAAAAACCAATGTGGTTCCCATAAATATTATAGTAAAAGCCGTTGGTTTGTCAGCGGACCTGTCAATTGTCAAAACGGTATTCCCGCCGGACGTCTTACCATGCGGCACGGTGACATACACCCTTGTTATTGCCAATGCGGGTCCGTCGGATGCCGCTGATGTATCGGTATTGGATTCTTTTCCGGGAGAGATACGATGCGTGTATCATTCGATGGATAATGGAAAGACATGGGAGGAGGGAATCCGGGATTTCAGTTTTGACAGTATCGCGGCAGGTTCCCGGAAAACAATCCAAATCAAAGGTGTCGTGTGTGACGGCGCCGCTTCTTCCATTACCAATGAAGCCTCGGTAATATCCAGGACACCCGATCCCAATCCGTATAATAATCGGTCTGTCGTATCTGTCAATGTTCGGGAGAAATCATGCCCTCATAAAGCATGCCAAAGAATGGAATGAACAATTGTTCATTCCATTCTTTTTTCAGCTTTTCTTTTTTCGGATTAATCTTTCAAAAAGAAGCCCGACAATAAACCATAACGGAGCAAAGTCAAGGCGGACAATTCCTTTTATATTGATTTTTGCATCTGTGTAATCCCACGGACAGCGCTCTTTTTTTTTCAGATAAGTGCCGGTTCCGTATTCTACAAAGAAAATGAAAAAAGTATAGATGAAACCTCGAAATAACATACTCTTATCCTTTATCAAACGATAAATCGGTTCAATAAAGACTGCCAGACCATAGATGGGGAACATCCATATTGAAGTAGTGCAGGTGAGTTTCTTTGATTTATCATGAAGGAGAGAATGGCATCCGGTCCAAAAACATTCCAGTCCCCAGCCGCATAGTCCGCATTTGAAAAAGTTTGTTAAATAATGCATTTCTTTCTCCGTTCCGTTAATGTGTTATGGCAATCATTTTGTCCAAACAGGAAAAATTTATACACGGAAGGATTCAAATCATTGTGAAAAAGAATACGGGATGAGCGCACAGTAACAGTACGAAATACCGCTTGTTTTGTGTAAGTGAACATGGTATAATAATTTTTAAACAGCAGAACACTAGGATATAGAGCGGCAATAACGGCTTGTTTGCCGATAATAACAGAACAAAAATCATGGAGGATACGATGGCAAAGATAAAACCATTTCAATGTTTACGTCCCAAACCGGAGCTGGCAAATCGTGTTGCGGCATTGCCGTATGACGTATATAACAGGGAAGAAGCAAAAGCGGAAGTGAGNNTTCTTTTTTAAACATTGACCGTGCCGAAACCGGATTCCCGGATTCGGTATCACCATATGAAGACAAGGTATATGAGAGAGCGGCTGAATTATTGAATCAGTGGGCGGAAAACGGTACACTGGTGCTTGATGAAGAACCGGCTTATTATTTATATGAGCAGACAATGAATCACCGTTCCCAGACAGGGCTTGTCGCCTGTGCGTCAATTGATGATTATATAAATAATGTAATTAAAAAACATGAAAATACAATAGAGGCAAAAGAACAGGACAGAATACGTCATGTGGATACATGCAGCGCACAGACGGGTCCGATTTTTCTTTCGTACCGCGCAAGTAAAGTGATTGATGGATTAGTGGACAGAGAAAAAAGGAAGCCGCCCGTATATGATTTTACAGCGGAGGACCGCGTGACGCACCGGGTATGGAAAATAGCAGATGATGCATGTATTCAAACAATTACGGAGAGCTTCGCGGAAATCAATCAAATTTATATTGCGGATGGGCATCACCGTGCGGCATCGGCGATTAAGGTAGGGAATAAGAGGAGGAACGAAACGCCGGGATATACCGGAGAAGAAGAGTTCAATTATTTTCTGTCGGTGCTGTTTCCGCATGACCAGTTATTGATTATGGATTATAACCGTGTCATTGCGGATTGCAATGGACTGAACGTAGAAGAACTGATTTTGAAAATCAGTGAGAGATTTGATATTGAAAAGAAAAACAAGCCGGTGTCACCGGCAGAGAAAGGCAAGTTTGGAATGTACGTGTCGAAGACATGGTATGAATTGACGGCAAAAGATGAACTGCTGATGGGAAAGGACGCCGTTGGGATTTTAGATGTTTCTGTTTTACAGGATAACCTGTTGGGACCGATATTGGGAATCGGTGATCCGCGGACGGACAAGCGTATTGACTTTGTCGGGGGGATCCGCGGGTTGGAAGAATTGGAGAAAAGAGCGGATACCGATA
>DBDL01000174.1:0-15176 GCA_002293545.1 Lachnoclostridium sp. UBA933
GTAAGTCATAAGATTGACTCCTTCCCAATATTATTTTGTTTTATAAATCAAGTGTAACACGAATTTTTCATAATGTCAAGTATATTATACATAATGAAAAAATAAATTTACACAAAAATTATTTACGGCGATAAGACTTCATTCTATATTCGTATACGCTGTCGTTACTTCCCGCTTCGCCGGACAGAAATGATGACATCGGATTATGTGACTAAACGGATCGTTTATTGAACTTCCCATCAAGTATTGTTATCATAGAGGCAGGGAGGTAATGTAGTGTGAAACAAAATACGTTTCACACGGCGAATTTGTGCTTATGCACAAATGTCGCGTATATTAGGCGCAAAGTACGTGCGCAAGAATGGGGATTAAGATGAATAATAACCAAGTTGGAAAACTAATTCGCGGACTTCGCGTGGAAAAGAGCATGACTCAGCGTCAGCTTGCCGAGCAAATGGGAATCACCGAACAAGCTGTTTCAAAATGGGAGCGTGGTCTGGGCGGACCGGATATTTCACTTTTGCCCGATCTCTCTGAAATACTGGGCGTCAATATTGAGAAGATTTTAGCCGGAGATTTGCAGTCCAATGATAACGATAGGGGAAATATGAAGAAAATCAAATTTTATGTATGCCCGGACTGCGGAGGGATTCTTACAGCCACGGGAGAAGCGGAAATTTCCTGCTGCGGCAGGAAACTCAAAAAGCTGGAGCCGCACCAGCCAAAAGCCGAACATCGCCTGCGCGTTGAAACAGTGGAGGAAGAGTATTACATCACCTGTTCCCATGAAATGACCCGTTCCCATTTCATTCGCTTTATCGCCTATGTCACGGCTGACAAGCTGCTTTTAACCCGGCTCTATCCGGAATGGGGCGTGGAAATCCGCATCCCCAAACTGCACGGGGGAACACTGTACTCATATTGCACACAGCATGGATTGGCGGTGGAAATACCAAATGAATGATGTGGCTTTTACTCCATATTATACGAAAACATGACAGAACCTATTGCAATAAAAACGCCTCAAAAACTATGAAACAAATAGTTGCGAACCGATTTATCTCATGATAAAATGATGGGAGAGAACGATATGGGGAAAATGTGGAAATGAGGACAGTGATTCGGTAAAACACGAGTTCAATGCACAGGACGTCTGTTTTCTGATTTGCATTAGAGAATTCAATGCACAGGACGTCTGTTTTCTGATTTGCATTAGAGAATTCAATGCAGAGGATGCCTGTTTTTCTGATTTATATTATATGGTTTATGATAGAAAGCAGACAGAGGAAACAAAAAATTAGTGAACTACTTGGTTTTATCGCATCAAAAATTTATGAATGAATGGAGAATACAATGAAAAGCTATATGAAACTTATGTCGGTGGTGATTATCGGAATATTATTTTTCACTGCCTGTATACCGGAGGAGTTACGGGACGAAAACCAGGCATCACTGTCAGAAACCGAAGAAACGGAATTAACGGACACACCGATGGAAAGTGACATGCCAATAGAAACGGAACAAACAGATAAGAAAGAAAACTCGGACAAAACCGACCCGGACGGAAAAGAGGTTGCGGATTCTTCCGGTGATAATGGATATTTTCCACTGTATGCCATGTTGCCGGAGGACGGTATTTATTTGTATGGGGTGGAGCCGAAAGGGATGATTCTGTATCAAAGCGGAAAAGGAACCTACTTTGACTGGCCGGGGCTGACGCCTCGTTTTGTTCTTCCCGAAATGCTGTATGACGATTTGGATAATAACGGAAAGAAAGAGTTGTCTGTGGTACTATGTACAATGACAGGAACAGGAGTAAAGGTAAAGGACCTGCATGTATTGACGGTCAAAAAAGCGGATACCAATCCGACTTATAAAAAATATACACTACTTGGAAAAGATACAAATGAACTGGTGAAAGAGGAGCTTACTTCAACTCTGGATGGAGAAGAGAAGAAGCTGAAAATAGAATTTCAGGGAAATCATTATACAACAACAGTGAATCTTGATTCAGAAGCCGGTGAATTTACAGGTATTGAGTATGATGATAACATAGATTTTACATTTGAGGATACGGATATCCATGTAAAAATAGGAGTGGGTATGAAGTTTGAAAATCATGCGGCATTAGATCATGTCGGCAATATCGAAGCGGATGTTGTTTTTGATGGGAAAGATTTCAAGCTGGAAAATCAAACCTTTGATTGGGATAATAAATAGAGAGGTGAAGGATGAAAAAAAGAACATTAGCGGCGGTTTTAGCAATTACAATAGTATTCATTTGTTCCTGTTCGGCGGAAAAAGTAAAACAGGAGCCGACTTCCTTTGAGCATGGGAAATTAACGGTTTCTTTTGAATATAAGGAACAGTCCGGATATGCCAGTAATCAGTTTGCCGTTTGGATTGAGGATATCGAAGGAACCTATGTCAATACGCTTTATGTAACAGAGTTTACAGCAGACGGCGGGTATGAGGACCGACCGGATTCGATTCCGCTATGGGTAGAAAAATCCGGTTTGGCTTCGATGCAGGAAGAAGAAGCGGACGCTGTTACCGGAGCAACACCGGATGAAGGTACGTTGGCTTATGCATGGGACTTGACCGATTCCAAAGGGAATGTAGTGCCGCCCGGCGAATATAAGTTTTTTGTTGAGGGAAGCCTCCGCTGGAAAAACCGTGTGCTTTACTCCGGAATCATCCATGTGGGCGGAAATGAGGCGGCAGTTGAGGCGGAACCGGAGTATTTTTATGAAGCTTCGGAGGATGAAGAAGCATTGACAGAAAATTCGGAAGAAAATTCTATGCTTAGTAAAGTAAAAGCGGAGTTTACGGTTTAGTTTAGGAAGTTTGGGAAGTTCTTGTTTCGCGGAGCGAAGTTTGCTGTGCAAACTTCAGAGGTGCGCGTTTTAGTCAGCCGCATTTCCGTTTTGTTTGGGAAGTTCTTGTTTTGCGGAGCGAAGTTTGCTGTGCAAACTTCAGAGGTGCGCGTTTCTCAGCCGCACCTTTTTATAATTGCTTCCGGTCAAACAGCAAAGTCGCACCAATGATACAAGAAACGGTAAGTATCAGGCAGATTATCACAGCGGGGATGAAATCCCCCGGAACCTTTTGTCCGTTAAGAAGCTCCAGCGTACCTCCCGAAAGAGAAACAGGGTTGTATTTGCCCAGCTTCGGGAAGATGCCCAGAAGATTCATCAAAATAACAATTCCTCCGGTGGTTATAAGACTTCCGTATAAGCTTTTAAAGCAGATGCCGCCCAAAATCATCAGCGAGATTAAGAAGTAACCGAATACAAGCGGGGCGGAAAAGGCAAGAAAGGCATACGGCAAATCGTGACTGCCCCAATAATAAACAGTATATACATAGGTGATAATCAGTGATAAAAGGTAGCTGACGGTCCATAATAAGGCGGCTATCGTAAATTTTGAATAGATGACGGTATGCCGTTTCATTCCTTTTGTCAGGATATTAATTAACGTCCCTTTCGACAAATCCGCTGCCGTAATGCCGCAAAATACAATGACTAACACCAACAGACCCATTTGACCGATATTTTTAAAGAATTGCATCCAGGAATCTATCGCGGCAGGTTCCGGTACCTCAACCGTAATGCCGCCCAAATCAACCGTAGTGAGTAATTCGGGGATGATTTTTGCAACGATGGGATTCATTAAGCCAAATACCGCAAATATAGCCAGCAGGACAATAAAACGGTAGGTTCTGTAATTTTCCAGTAGTTCTTTTTTACAAAATGAGAAAAAGGATTTCATTGCACCGCCTCCAAAAATAAGTTTTCAATCGTGGGAGCCAGAATTTCAAAGCGTCTTGGCATAATATCATTTTGCGACAATATTTGCAGGACTGTCTTTTCCATAGCCTGCAAATTGCCGGAATGCAGTATGAGATCGGCTTCGTTAGCCTCTATATTTCCGGAGAATTCCCGCGGAAGCTTTTCACAAAAGAGTGCTTTATCGGAAACCGACAGAAAATCAATAAACAGGCTGTCCTTTTTGTGCTTCGCTTTCAATTCGGATAATGTGCCGTCCAAAACTATTTTTCCGTTGTGGAGGACGGCGGCATGGTCACAAATCCTTTCAACATCCGATAAAATATGTGTTGAGAATATTACAGTGGTTTTTCCCCGGATTTGCCCCAGAATATCTAAAACCTCTTTGCGTCCGACCGGATCAAGAGCGGAAGTCGGCTCGTCACAAATCAATAGCTTCGGGCTGTTGATTAAGGCGCTGGCAACGCCTAAACGCTGTTTCATACCGCGGGAAAAGCCGCCGATTTTTTTATCGGTTTTTTTCAGTCCGACCACATCCAATAAATAGTCACTGCGTTTACCTATGGAAGAATCGGTCAGACCGGCAATTTCACCGCAGAACCGCAAATATTCTTTGGGACGCATATAGTTATAAAATTCCGGCACATCCGGCAAATAACCGATATGCCGGTTTGTTGCCGTCATACCGAAACGTACCGTTTCATTACAGACGGTAACCTTACCGCCGTCCGGTTTCAAAAGTCCCAGTATTATTTTCATGGTTGTTGTTTTTCCTGCTCCGTTTTCTCCGATAAATCCATAGACAGAGCCTTCCGGGACAGAAAGGGAAATCCCCTTAATTACTTCGGATTCCCTAAAGCTTTTTAACAAATGTTCAATACATAAAATATCCATTAATCATCTGCTCCTTCGTCGTTTCTCCCAATACAAAAATAAAGGATTGGTCCAATAAAAGCGAAAAAGCTTGCCACAATCCAAATGGTTTGATTTCCAATACGGTACTTATTATGTCTGATGACATGAATCAGTGTAAAAATCGTCAATCCCGTCTGAAGCAGAATCAGGGGAATGATTACGGGCAAATATTCATTTATTGTCATTTTACTCTCCATTCCTGCGCACGTTTTTTGCGCATAATTACTCGATATTTGTGCGCAAGCACAAATTCGACGTGTGAAATGTTTTTTATTTCACACTATTCCCCTGTCGGTTTCAATCCCCTATCATTTGCCAATCCAAATGACAGTCGCTTTCCAGATTGTCTGCCGCTTTTCTCCCCAATATACCCCTATAGTCCTTTGCCGGAATATTGCCCGTTCCGGGTCGTTTTACCCAAATATTATCCCTCGTAAAGCGTTCCCCTTTTTGAACCGGCTTTATTGTTACCACTGTTGCAAAGGCAAAATCCATTGTGACCTGTTCTTCGTCCAAGGCTTTTTTATGTCCGCCCCGCATCTGCGGAATTTCATGAGCTGCCGCAATCAATTCCCGTAATGCTTCTTCATCCATTGAACATACAATATCGGGACCGTTTCTGCTCATGCTATCCGTAAAATGCCGTTCCGTTATCTGCGCACCCAAAGCCAGCGCACTGATACAAGCATTATTATTGCACGTATGGTCGGACAATCCAACCGGAACCTCCGGAAATTCTCTCATCATGGCTTCCATAGCACCCAACCGGACAAAAGCCGGTTGGGTCGGATATAAATTCGTCGTATGCAGCAAACCATACGGTACCCCGTATTTTTCCAGAATATTCACCGTTCTTGACACCGACTTCAAATCATTCATTCCGGTCGATACAAGCATCGGCTTTTGATACTCTGCAATATGCTCAATCAGCGGTATGTTATTCATTTCGCCGGAACCGATCTTATACGCACTCACCCCAAACCGTTCTAACCTTTCCGCCGCCGCCCGCGAAAAAGGAGTGCTTAAAAACGTCATACCAAGACTCTCCGTATAACGTTTCAATTCCTGTTCTTCCTCCTCCGGCAATGCACAGGCTTTCATAATCTCATAAATGGATACCTCTGCATTCCCCGGAATTACTTTCTTGGCGAAGACGCTCATCTCATCCTGTATCATGTGCGTCTGGTGCTTAATAAGCTTTGCTCCCGCACGGTATGCGGAAAGCACCATTTCTTTCGCCGTCTGAATACTTCCGTTGTGGTTGATTCCGATTTCGGGGATGACAAGCGGCTCATTTTCCGCAATCGTTATTCCCCCAAAAGAAATTGTTTTCATACAAACTCCGTTCATACACCGGTTGCCCCTGCCATGATACGCGGCTATTCTTCTTTCAGCTTTTTTAACGTGTTATCAAAAGTTTCATTTACAAGTAATTTTACTTCGTCTTCAATAAAATTTGTCATGCCGGTAGCACAAAGACTGGCAATTCCATGTATAAAAAGCCACATAGAAACACATAATTTCTGGGCGTTTTCAAAGGAGAGGGCATAATCCCTTTGTACGGAGGCGATTAAATCGCCGGTATTCGTAAATACTCCGGAGAGAATGTCACTTAATGAATACTCGTTTTCCTTTGGGGTCATGAACATAATGGAAAAAAGCCGCGGCTCATCTTTGGCAAAACGTATGTAATCAATACGGCGAAAGGCGTCACTGTCCGGTCCTTTTCCCAATACATAGCTATGATAAAGAGTTCTGGCAGACTTGATTGTTTCATGCCTGACCTCTTCCATATTTTTGAATTCCGTAAAAATCGGTTGGGAAGAACAGCCCAGTTCCACACCAAGGCTTCGGGAAGTCAAGGCAGGCATTCCCCCGTGACGTATGAGATTTAATGCCGCTTCGATAATTTGTGTTCTCGTAAATTTTGGTTTTGGTGGCAAAATATCACTTCTTCCTATCATGAATGTTTCGCGTTAATATCTTAGTATATCATTATATTTTTAACATGTCAAAATGGGAACGCAACAAATAAACCCCAGTAAACGTAGTCGGGTGCGAAACCGGTAACGGCAAAGGGTTAGTATTGACTTTTTTTAGGTTTTTCACTAAACTTATTATCATACGAAACCGGTAAAATGAGGAGTACGGCCAAGAAAAAGGGAGGATATCAATATGACGACAATATATTTTATACGCCATGCGGAAGCGGACAGGGCTGTCAGGGACGGGCGGATCCGTCCCCTTACGGAGAAAGGGCTTCGTGACCGCAGCCTGGTAACGGAATATTTACAGGATAAGGAGATTGACCGCGCGATATCCAGTCCTTTCAAACGCGCCGTGGATACGATATCTGTTTTTGCCGGGAAAAATAATCTGGATATAGAAATCATCGAAGCGTTCCGGGAACGAAAAAGTGACAGTGACTGGAACCGGGAAAATGATAATATGCCGTTTTTGGAACGTCAATGGGCAAACCGCACGTATACATTATCCGACGGAGAATGTCTTTTGGAAGTGCAGGAGCGGAATATAAACGCATTAAAAGATATATTGGAGCGGTATCGGGGAGAGAATATTGTGATAGGGACACATGGTGTTTCCTTATCTCAAATCCTCTGTTATTATGACAGCATGTATGATTTTGAGGATTTCAAAGAAATGCTGGATATTATGCCGTGGGTCGCCAAAATGACCTTTGATGAAAACGGCTGTACCGGGATGGAGAAAATTGATCTGTTTCATCGCGGGCAAGAGGCGGACTATGAAAAATGCAAGGTTCGGACGTTTCGTCTGGGTGAGCTGATGTCCTATCGTTTTGTTGTTATATTTGCCAGATATCAAGATAAATGGCTGTATTGCCGCGCAAAAAAAAGAGATGACTTTGAAACGCCGGGAGGGCATATCGGGGACGGGGAAACACCGCTTGAAGCGGCAAAACGTGAGTTGTATGAGGAAACGGGAGCCGTGGCGTACGATATGGAACCCGTCTTTGATTATGCGGTTCATATACCGGAAGAATACGCCAATGGTCAGATGTTTTTTGCCCGGATTGAAGAACTGGGGGAAATACCGGATTTTGAAATGTCCGAGGTTCAGTTATTTGATCAGATTCCTGATAAAATGAGATTCCCCGGAATCTTACCGGTTTTATATGAGAGAATGCAGGAGTGGCTGATTCTGCAATTCTCGAAAGATGAGCTGTGGGATGTGTATGATTCGGAACGGAATCCAAAGGGGAGGCTTCACCGCCGTGCCGATCCGTTGCCGCAAGGCGATTACCATCTTGTCGTTCATGTATGGCTGCAAAACAGTGACGGTAGATTTGTTATTACCAAGCGCGCACCGAATAAAGGGTATCCGAATATGTGGGAGTGTACCGGAGGTTCGGCAATTACAGGGGATGACAGTATAGCGGCTGCCATACGGGAAGTAAAAGAAGAAACCGGACTGGACATAAAACCGGAAAGAGGGAAGTGTGTGCTTACCACTGTCAGAGAGAACTCGATCAGTGATATTTGGCTGTTCCGGCAAGAGTTTCTTATCGAAGACGTCATATTGCAGGAAAATGAAACCGTTGATGCCAAATATGCAGCAGCGGAAGAAATACGCCGGATGATAAAGAACGGTGAGTTTATGGATTTTGAGTACATAGAAGATTTGTTTGAGATGATAGATAACCATGAAATTCATATTGACGGAGGACAGTCGTGCACGAGGTAATGGCAAAAGGTATTTTATCCGCAAAAAATGGAATGAACTTATACCGCGGCTGCACCCACGGCTGTATTTATTGTGATGCAAGAAGCAAATGCTATCAGATGAACCATGCATTTGAGGATATCGAAGTGAAAGTAAACGCCCCGGAACTTTTGGAGAAAGCATTGCGAAGTAAAAGAAAGAAATGCATGATCGGAACCGGGGCAATGAGTGACCCTTATATTCATCTGGAAGAAAAATGTAACCTTACCGGAAAGTGTCTGGAGCTTATCCATGATTACGATTTCGGATTGGCAATACAAACAAAATCGAGCCGGATACTTAGGGATCTGGAACAGTTAAGAAAAATAAATAACAAAACAAAATGTGTTGTGCAGATGACAGTAACAACATACGATGAAGAGACATGTAAAATTGTTGAACCGAATGTCAGTACAACGAAAGAACGATTTGAGGTTTTGGAAATCATGGGGGATAATGGGATTCCAACCGTTGTCTGGTTAGACCCCATTTTGCCGTTTATCAATGATACGGAGGAAAATCTGCGGGGGATATTGGATTATTGTATCAAGGCTAAAATAAAGGGAGTGGTTTGCTTTTCATTGGGACTGACGCTGCGGGAGGGAAACAGGGAGTATTTTTATGGAAAATTAGATCAAAGCTTTCCGGGAGTTAAGGAGAAATATATAAAAAAATACGGCAATGCCTATGAACTGCCGTGTGATAACAATCAATACCTGATGAAGGTGCTGAGAAATGAGTGTGAAAAACATGGGATTATGCATCATACAGGTCAGGTATTTTCCTATATGTCTAAGATGGAAGAAAAAACCCGGCAGATTAGCTTGCTGGATTTGATGGGGGAAAGTTTTATTTGAAAGATGCTATGATTTCCGTAGATATACATGATTTTTATAATTCCGCGGATGCATTGTATTTCAGCCAGCCTTTTCATCACCTTTATTATTGTATTACGGCTATGTTCCCCTGTCAACAATGCTTCTGCATTGTCACCCAATTAAAAAAAAAGGTTGACAATGAAGAAGCATTACGCTATAATCAGATAAAAACAGGAGAGTGAAAATATTTTGAATGATATCATCCTGCAGTTTTCAAAAGCATTAGGAACTCAAAGCAGCCGCCGGTACGATGGCGCCATGATAGGAAGAATTACATATAGACAAATCACTCCCATGCGTTCAGAACTCCCAACGGAAATAACGATTACAGAGAACCCCAAAAAGGCATTTACCCGTATTCATCTTCAGAGAAAAAGCGGTGAAGAAATTTGTGATGAAGTAAAGCTCATGATTATTATGCCAAAGCAGAATATTTCAAATATACACAATGCGGCAAAAAGTATNNAGGGATTAAGCGCAGGATATTCTGACGGCAGCCGATTCACGAAATTTTCCAAAAACGATGTTTATGATTTCAGCAGGAGTACGGGGGA
The DNA here is from genome assembly GCA_002293545.1 of Lachnoclostridium sp. UBA933. Taxonomy (GTDB): domain Bacteria; phylum Bacillota; class Clostridia; order Lachnospirales; family Lachnospiraceae; genus UBA933. Next base: position 9,877 of record DBDL01000174.1, read on the forward strand.
TTCCAACCCCATTCATATGAATGAGAAACCAATTGTTCAGGGAATGTTATTATTTGTCCGGCTGATGGAATATCTGGAGTTTCCGGAACAGTCAGAGCTGAAATTCATCTATCCGGTTTTTGCGGAGCAGGAAATATATTTATGCGAAGAAACAGACAGCTTAAAAGGAGCTGCGGACGGCAGAATATGTTTTCAAATGAAATATACAAAGGAGGAGAAAACAGATGAAAGTTAAACGCATCACAAGAATCTCAATCTTTATATCACTAATGTGTGCTACGGCATATATCCCGCCGCCGATACCGATTCCATTTTCCCCTTCTCTGATCACGATGCAGACGGTTATTGTTAATGTAATGGCACTTACATTAACACCGGCTGACGCTCTGACAGGAATGCTTATTTATTTTTTTATCGGCATGGCAGGGCTGCCGGTATTTTCGGGAGGAATGAACGGATTATATAAGATTTTCGGACCTTCGGGGGGGTATGTAATCGGTATGATTTTTGCCGTATGGCTGATGAGTCTGTTAAAGGGGAAGAAAAACAATTACATACGGTATTTATTGGTTACGATTGTTGTCGGAATTCCGGTCATTTATTTTTGCGGAATGATTTCAACCGCAATTTATATCAAGCAGGATTTCCTGACGCTGTTGGCGGCAAGCACACTTCCGTTTTTATTCGGTGACTTGCTGAAATGCGTTCTGAGTGCTTATATTGGTGTAGAAATGAATAAACGGTTAGAATAGAATAAATGGTTAGAACAGAATAAACAGTTAGAATAGGTATTCATATGAATCATGTATATATTTTGGGAGGATTGCGAAGTTATATCGGTGTGAAAGACGGCAGTTATAAAAATCTGCTGCCGGAGGATTTGGCGGCAGAAGTATTGAGCAGGCTGCTCAGGCGATATCTTATAAAAGAAGAAGTCAATGAATTTGTCTGCGGGAATACAATCGGAACGGGCGGCAATATTGCCCGGTTAATTGCCTTGAAAGCAGGACTGCCGGAATCCATGCCCTCTTTTACAATCGATGCCCAGTGTGCGTCTTCTTTCAAAGCAATGGAATCGGCTTATCTGAAAATCATTTCCGGAAATGCAGATGTTATTGTCGCAGGCGGTGCGGAGAGTGAATCCATGAAACCAATCCGGCTCTATCAAAAGAGGGATCCCCGTTTTGAACAAAGCCATAACGGGAGATATCAGGTTGCTCAATTTTCTCCGGAAGAATATGGGGAAGATGTCACCTTTCATTTTGGTGAACGGATGAACCAGAAATATGGGATTTCTGAAAAAGAGCTGAATGAATGGACTCTTGTCAGTCACCAAAGAGCAAAGAAAGCAAGGAAAGAGAACCGTTTGAGAGATATTACAGTGTCGGTGAACGGTTCTTTTCAGGATGAAGGGATTCGGGATAAGATGAGCATCCCGTTTTTGGAGCGGCTGCCTAAAATCTTGGAGGGCGGCAGAAACAGCATTGGAAATATTTCGCTTACCAACGACGGAGCGGCATTTTTGATACTTTGTTCGGAGCGGTTTATGAAAAAATATAAGGGAAAGCCTGCCGGGTCAAAGATGATGAAAGTGAAAAAGCTGAACAGCGTCGGTGTGAATCCCCTGTTCAGTCCGGAGGGTGCGATGAAATCCTGTGACCGGCTGCTGGAAAGCGAGGGGCTTTCCTATGAAGAAATAGATATCTTTGAGTTTGGTGAGGCATTTTCGGCAATTGATGTTTTATTTGCAAGAGAACACGGCAGTTTGACGGAGCGTTACAATATATACGGCGGGGCATTGGCATACGGGCATCCCTACGGTGCGTCGGGAGCAATCCTGACATTGCATTTGGCAGAGGCATTAAAACACAGAAACGGGCGGTACGGGATAGCCGGGATTGCCGCTTCCGGCGGAATGGGGATGAGTATCTTACTGGAAAGAATGGGATAACGCATGAATTATTATGAGATGGTCAAAAAAGCGCCGGCGGATAAAGTGTTGTGGACGGATGAAAAGAATACGTATTGTTACGGGGAAATTTTAAAGCAATCGGAGGATTTGGCGGATAGACTGAATACCAAAGCCAAAGAAGTCATTGGCATTTATTCGGAAAATCCGTTGTTTCAATTGATTGCATTTTTGGCGTGCAGTAAGCAGGGGCAGATACCGGTGATTCTTCATCCGGGATTGAAAGAAACGGATATTGAAACGATTGCAGAAGAAAACCGGATTCGTTATCTTTTGTCCGAACAGGGTTTATGCAAAAAGCAAGATGGTTCCGCGAAGCGGAACTTGCTCTGTAAGCAAGAAGATTCTGTTCCGCTGAAAAAAGAGTGGTGTATGGCGGCGTTGACTTCCGGTTCAAACGGAACACCGAAGCTTTTATACCGCACCTATCATAGTTGGGCTGGTTTTTTTGATACACAAAATAAAGTGTTTCAGATTAACTCAGATACCAGACTTTTTTTTCAGGGTTCACTCAGTTTTACGGGGAACCTGAACACGGTATTAAGTGTTTTATACGAAAGTGCGTCTGTCGTCACCTATAAAAGATATCATCCGGGAAAGTGGCTTTCCCTGATAAACAGATATTCCGTGAATAGTATTTATATGGTTCCGGTTAAGCTCCGGTCATTATGTCTGAAAGCTTCGGAACCGATTCCGCAAGTCCGTTCCGTTTTTGCCGGATCACAGCATATTGATAAAAGCTGGTCGGATAAACTGTTACGCACCTTTGTAAATGCGGAGATAACTCTGTATTATGGTGCGGGAGAGTTAAGTTATGTTACCTGCACCCCAATTAAGGAATTGGAAAAGAAACCATTCAGTGTGGGGAAGCCTTTCTGCGGGATAGATGTATTTATAAAAGACGGTGAGATATATGTAAATTCTGATTTTTTAGCGGATAACATAACGAAGCCGGCTACCGTACATGACAGAGGGACGATAGATTCAAGCGGGGATTTGTTGTTTTACGGAAGAGGAGAAGATATTGTCAATCGGGGCGGTGTTCAGGTCAATATTATTTCTTTGGAAAATAAAATAAACAGCATGGAGGGCATTCAGTCCGCTGCGGTTACAGCGGTGGAAAGCGACAGCAAGGGAGAGGAACTCATCTTATTTGTTATCCTGGATGACGGGTTTTCAATCGAGCAGATGAGGAAGAAACTGAGAACGGATTTATTGAATCATGAGATGCCGAAAAGCATCATTGAGGTGGGAAAATTTGTATGGAACGATTCAGGAAAGATAGACAAAAAGAAAATGAGGAAATTAATAGGTAAAAATCAGTTAAAATACATAGATTAATATATTTTAATATGCTATAATATAGCAATCAGGTAATAGGAAAGCAAAGGAGGCAGCAGCGATGAAGCAGATCCGATTCGGAAAAACCGAATGTATGGTAAGCCGGATTGCATTTGGAGGAATACCGATCCAACGGTTAAGTACGGAAGACGCAGTAAAGGTTGTCCGGGGAACGGCAGAGCTTGGGATAAACTTTATTGATACCGCGAACGGTTACAGTGACAGCGAAGAAAAGATAGGACTTGCGGTTAAGGAAATGCCAAGGGATACGCTTGTGCTTGCGTCGAAATCCACGGCACGGGACAAAAAAACATTTTTAGAACATTTAGACTTATCATTAAAACGATTGGGTGTGGATTATCTTGATATCTATCAGCTTCATGCTGTATCGTCGGAGGATGTTTATGATGCCGTTTTTCGTGAGGGCGGAGCATTTGAGGGACTGATGGAAGCGGTCAAGGCAGGGAAAGTACGATTTCCGGCATTTTCAAGCCACAGTGTCCCGTTATCCCTGCGGATAATGAGAGAAGGAAAATTTGCGGCGGTACAGTTGCCGTTTAACTACATAGACGATGAAGCGGCAAAAGAAGCAATCCCTCTTGCAAAAGAATTGGACATGGGATTCATTGCGATGAAGCCTTTCGGGGGCGGATTGCTGAGTGATGCCGGTGTTTCTATTCGTTATCTTTCGCAGTTTGACAGTATCGTGCCGGATCCCGGCATTGAGAAGCTGTCTGAAATCGAAGAGATTGTCCGTATCATAGAATCAGGAGAAGCGTTTTCAGAAGCAGATGCGGAAGAAGTAGAACGGGTACGGAAAGAATTGGGAAGCCGTTGGTGCCACCGCTGTGATTACTGCCAGCCATGCCCGCAAAAAATTGGAATCAGTATGGTTCTTAATGTGGAAAGCTTTATGAAACGTATGCCTTATAAACGGACTTCGGCGATGGCGGGACAAGGCATGGAGATGGCAAAGACTTGTACGGAGTGCCGCGCATGTGTGAAAAAGTGCCCGTACGATCTTGACATTCCCGAATTAATCAAGGAAAAGCTGATGCTGTGGGAAAAATATGTGTCGGAACATTCATAAGGGAAAAGGGGGATTGATTATGAAAAAATTACTCAAATTGCCAGTTGAGATAAAAGAAATCAAAGAAAAACAGAGGGATCAAAGTGAATGAACTAACTGTTTTGATAAAAGAGGAATTATTCCGGCAGGGAGCGGACTTGGTAGGTATCGGGGATTTAACCGAGCTGCCGGGAGAAGTACGCGGTAATATGCCGGTCGGTATCTGTGTGGCAGTCAAGTACCCGAAGGAAGTCATAGAACGGATTTCCGAACTGCCGACGGCAGAATACAACGAATGGTATAATAAATTAAATAAAATGCTGGACAAAATGGTTACATACGGTGCGGAGCGGTTAAAGGAAAAAGGATTTCAGGCGGTTGCCCAGACAAGAGCGCAGGTGGGAAACGGTGAAAAAGATAATAATACGCCTTTACCGCATAAGACCGTTGCCACCCGTGCGGGAATCGGCTGGATTGGAAAGAGTGCCTTGCTTGTAACGGAGCAATACGGACCGATGATTCGTATTTCCTCGATTCTTACCGATGCGCCGTTAGAAACTGCCGTTCCGTTCAATAAATCCAAGTGCGGTGCTTGTATGATCTGTACCAGGGCTTGCCCTGCCGGTGCCATTTCCGGGAAAGTATGGGAAGTCGGATTATACCGTGACGAATTTTTTGATCCGGTCAAATGCAGAAAGACAGCAAAAGAGCGTTCTAAAAAGGGTTTTGGCGGGGAAAATACGATTTGCGGGAAATGTATCGAAGTTTGTCCTTATACAAAAAGAGTATGATTACAAAAATGTAAAATACTTATAAAAAGGTATAGCCAATTAAATATTTTTATAGTATGATGAAGTTATAGTTATTAGATTGATGTATCGAATCGGAGGTATCATCGTGCAACCTAGTGAACAAGCAGAA
>DBDL01000174.1:15200-20550 GCA_002293545.1 Lachnoclostridium sp. UBA933
ATGTAAGACAACAGGTATTGGCGGCGAATACATTATTGAATGAATCTTTCGGGATTCCGGAGTATGCGGTCGGCGAGCTGGAAAGTTTTTGGACGGAGAGTTTGATTTTTTCGGATGATGAGGAAGGATTTTTTTCATTATTCAACAAGGTGCTGAAGGGGCAGAGCAGCAGCGGAACGTTTCGTCTATACTCATTGAAAGAGCTTTATCAATGGACAAAGATTCAGCTGCAGCCGATAAAAGATAAAAACGACAACGTGCAGTACATAATCGGTCATATGGAAATGACAATGCAGCATAAAGAAAATGCGGCAAAGGAAGATTTTCTGTCACGTATGTCCCATGAAATGAGGACGCCGTTAAATGCCATTATCGGCTTAACCGAATTAGCAAGAAATAAGCTTGAAAACAAGGAGTTTGTTTCGGACTGTCTTAAAAAAACGGATATTGCTTCAAAACATTTATTAAGCCTTATCAATGATACGCTGGATATGAGCAAGCTCAATTCGGGCAAGCTTATTTTGCAGAGAAAACCCTTTGATCTAAAACATTTGTTAAAAACGATTACGATTGTATACGATATGATGGCAAAACAGGCGGGTGTAGTCTTAAAAACCGATTTTCCCAAAGAGTACAGTACAAACGTAGTCGGAGATGAAATTCATCTAAAGCAGATTTTGATAAATTTGCTCTCCAATGCCATTAAGTACAATCGGGAGGACGGCGAAGTAGACCTTAAAGTAGAAGAGAGGAAATCGTTCCGGGAAAATGCAAAATGTTTTCGGTTTACGGTTTCGGATACCGGATATGGAATTCATGAAAAGGATTTATCCAATATCTTCTGCTCTTTTGAGAAAGCAGAATCCAGTTCTTACAAGGTAATGGGAACCGGTCTGGGGCTTGCGATTTCACAGCAGCTTGCCGCTTTGATGGGAAGTATTATTGAAGTGGAAAGCATTCCGGATATCGGCAGCAGGTTCTGGATTGATATTGAACTGGAAACCTATGATAAGGATACGGATGAATGGATTACCCAAGAGCATGAAAGACAGGAAATGTCATACAATCATGTGGATTTAAGCGGCAAGAGATATCTGTTGTTTGAAGATAACCCGCTGAATTCCGAAGTGGCGGTGGCAATACTGAAAGAAGTTCATGCCGAGGTAGATGTGGCAGTAAACGGTAAAGTCGGCTGCGACTTATTCCGTGCGTCGGAGGAGCATTATTATAACGCCATTATCATGGACATCAGAATGCCTGTGATGAATGGATACGAAGCAACAGAAGTGATACGGAATATGGACCGCAGGGATTCCGATATCTTGATTGTGGCAATGTCGGCAAACTCCTTTGCCGAAGACGTACAAAGGGCATTGATGATAGGAATGGACGAATATTGTACAAAACCGATTATCAGCAAGCATTTGTTCCGGATTCTTCAGGAAAAATCATAAAAGAAACTGACAGGGATTGAATATATAAGGGATTAAGAAATCAGGACACGGACATGTCATGGATTTCTTAATCCTATTTGATTTCAATCCCAAGCCATTTCCGTCTAAGATATTCAAACAATAATTGTGCGTTTTGCAGGAATATCATCCACAGTACCGGGGACGCATAGATATTTTCCCGAAACAAACAAATCCATGTCAGCCATCCCAGAGAAACTGTGAGCGCCAATATTTTACCCGTACTTTTTTTTGTTTTTATCAATGACTGCCTTTCCTCCGAGCAGATAGGGGCGATACAGGAGGTGACAAGAAGCGAGAAGCCGATTACGGAACATAAGACGGCTGTGTTCAGCGGAATCAAGGGCAAAATCACGATTGCAAAAAAGAACAAAAAGAAAGTATATACCAGACACCCTAAAGTGGACTTGGCATGATACCCTCCCGCATTTACCCGAATCGTCATCAGTGCCAGCAAGGTGAGCAAAAATGCATTCCGTTGCCCCATCAGCGTAAAGGCAATGAATAAGACAATGATTTTTTCGGTTTCCCATAAAAAAGCTTGAAGACTATACCTCATCATATCAATATCATCTTCATCATAACGGTTAAGGGAACGGATTCGGTTTAAAATATTAGGAATGATTAAATTACTGATTGGCATGAGGAACTCCTTTCCGGTTTGAGGCGCTTTATGGTTTTGGTTGAAAATTGGAAGAGGCTGTAGTTTTGATTGAGCAAGAAGATGCTACCTCCTCTTCCATAGATATTATAATGCTTTTTACAAAATACGTGGGTTAAAATGTTACATTTTTTTCATTTTTTCTGGAACTTTGGGTTCGCCTATAATGATAAAAGGACAATGTGTATTTTCGATGAGTCCGGGTGCTGCAATCAATAAAAATGAAGCTAAGCGCACTAAAATTTTACTTTTTTTCATGACATCTCCTTTCTAAACCGTACAGATATGTATTTTGCAAAAAGATTATCTTTTCATAAACAACATTTTATTATTTCCGTATAAGAAAACAAGGTATCAACCTAGCCTAATTGATATCCCCCTTATTTACGCGTCTTTATCTGTATTTTTCTCGATATAAAGTGATATATAATTACATCGGGCTTGCTTATTATAATATTCCCGGAATGTAAAAGTTGCCTGATACATAACGATCAAATCCATTAAATTTGGCAGACCATGACCATGTAATTTTGAAATATTTTCTTTTGTAGTATTTCTGTCACAAAGAGATTCATAAACTTTTTTTGCGTTCTTTTTTTTGCATTCATTTTCCACGCATATGATTAATGAATACATGGATACAAATACCCGCGAAATGATAGGGTGTTCTTTCGTATTCGTCGCAGCAATGGCATTATCCAAAAGTGTTGTATACATCAAAAGAATGTTTTGCATAGGTATTTTTTCAGACGGTTCAACGATAGAAATTTTAGTATCAAAATTCAATTTTTTTACACTTTCCATCATCTTTTGCTCAATAAGTAACTCGATATTTTTCTCAAGATTATGCTCATGTAAAGGAAGTAGGTGGAATCCGATTGACTCCATGTATAAATCCATTTCTTTACGACGCTCACTTAAATCAGACATAGAATATAATGTGTGTCGTTCTGCTAATAATCTATTTTTCATATCATGCTCTCTTGGCAAAAAGTTTCTCGAAAATGAAAACACTTCTATTAATGCTTTAATAGCAAACACCAAAATAATCAGAAAAAATAGTATTAAATACGGCAAAAAATACACAATATTATCTAAACTATATTGATACAAAGCAGATATCGTTAAAAAAGTAATTGAAATCGTAAAAATAGTTGTTTTTATTGCTCTTCGCGTTTCTAATGCATAAACTAACCGATATAATGAAATGATTCTTGATAAGTAAAAAATACTGACCGAAGAAATAATTTGACTAACCCCCATTAATACATATTCATCTTGCGGAAACGGGAAATTAGCAACAACGGTAACAATAACTGATTGAAGAAGCATAATTGAAAAAATTACAATGCAAAAAATAGTTGCGACTCTGAATAATTTTCTTTCTTGTGATGTCAACCTTACAATAATAAGAAGAACAGCGATATACATTATATGAAGCAAATGGGGATCAATCCATCCGCAGTCTGCAAACACCCCTGCCACACCCGAAGCTATGCCGGTAACAAACCATAACAGAACCCACTTCCATTTTAACGTCATCTCTCTATTTACAGCACTAAGACATGCAAAATATGTTACTGCATAATCCGCTAAACTGGCATAACAGCTAATTACCATATGGATAGTAGGTGTCATTGGGAAATCCTCTCCATCACTTTCAAAATGTTACCGGTATATGCTCTTCCTAACGGGACTGTGGTTTTTTCAATATTCAGTACCAATAATCTATTGTGCCAATCCGCTCTTTTTATTTTTTCGGGATTGACCATAAAGCTTTTATGACAACGCAGCAGCAACGTTTCATCTTTGATATCGCTTTCTATTTCTTTCAATGAAAAATTCTTTATTTTTTCCTCATAAATACCCTCATCCGGCGTATATGTCACCAGATTGATTGCTTTTACGCCTTGAAGCTTTTCAATATAAAGGATTTCATCAATTAATATCCGGCGGGTACACTCTTTTGCCGTCAATAATAATTCACGTTCGGTAGGGTTGCCTTTGTACAGAAAATTAAAATAAATGGCGGTAATCAATTCATCATCCTTAAAGGGTTTTTCCAAATAAGACAAAGGCGGCATTTTGGTATGTGTTCTCTTTTTAAAAGCGTCTTGAGCATACTGACTGGCGATAATGACGGGGTTATGTACATATTTTTTTCTCAATTCATATATCAGGTCCAGCCCGTTCATTCCCGGAATTTCCAAGTCAATAATGAAATAATCAATATACTTTGATTGGCTCAGCTTTAATGCTTCCAATCCGTCTTCTTCGGTATATATTGTGAGTTCGGTATCCATTCCGATAATAACGGACAGGATTCTCTTTTGCGTCGGTTTGTCGTCTTCTACAATTAAAATGGATGGCATTATTTCTTCCTCCATTAACACAATTTTAATCATTTTAGCAAAATCGACACAATATGTCAAGCCATTTTCGGGATTTTACGGTAAATAAGGGGTTTTTAGGATGAAATGATGAATATTAGTGTATCTTAGTTGTGATTCATTACAGTGTTACCCAATCTAACATTAAACGGCATTGAAATGACATGAAAAAATTTACATCATATTTTGACGCAGAATAGCACGAAACTATTGCCAAATATTTTTTATTTATTATAATGGATTTATCAAGTCAAAAGGGGAAAGAAGATGAAAACAGACCGACATGTGAAACAAAAAGCGAGTGAAAATTTTGAGAGTAAGAATACGAATGAAATCATAGATAAAGTAAGGCATCATTTACAGTGTGTAAATCTAAACGAAGAAAATTTCAAGGATACGGTATTCTCAAATGAAACTTTTTTGAGAATCAACAGAGAGTTAGCTGTCAACTGGAAATCCTTTTTGAAACTAAATCCCAGTGATGAAATAAAACATAGCGTGGAAAGATATGTAAATAATTTAAATGAAAGCGGGTTTATTTACGGAAAGTATGCTTACCGGGAGGGGTTTATCAATTGTATCCAATGGATATTCAGCACAAACTTACTGCATGATTTAGAAAAGGAAACCGGCAGCGGATTGACGGATTCGGACGCAGTGGCGAATTAATGATGCAGCAATCAATTTATTTGCATATAGGTAATGAGCAATTGCAAAAAGATGCTTTGCGTCTTTTTGCAATTGCTGTGCCGGGAAAGCAGCCGGCGGGTGTGAAAGCGGCGGTAATAAGGATCGTATTTTACATGAAAGCCGGTATGCCAAGTACG
>DBDL01000132.1 GCA_002293545.1 Lachnoclostridium sp. UBA933
GTATTACGAAACAATAGAAGCGCCGGACAAAAAACTAATCTATTTTGAAAAGTCCGCACATTTCCCATTTTTGGAAGAAACAGAATATTTTTGCAAAGTGATAAATAGCATATGAGAGGAAATAACATTGACGGAGGGGTTAAACATTTTGTTTACAAACAAAATATCTAAATAACGTACAGATATAAAAACACTATTTTATAAGTTTTTGTAAAATCGCTTTAGTTCGTCTTTGATATTGTGGGGCAATAATTTGCCGGGCATACCGTCTATAGCCCCCTGTATGCCATACAGCATATGCAGACAAGCACCGGGATCAACTCGCGCACGAATACGGATAAAGACCTCTTTTGCGCCAATATTCCGTAATTCTTCCGGCGTTTCAATACCTGCTTGTATTAAATTACTCTCTAAAACCTTGCCTACGTTCGGCAAAGCGGCTAATGAAGACATCTGCTTTTTATCCATGTTTACTCTCCTTGCAAGTCTCGTTTCAGGTAAACCATATCCACTAACTGAACGTCATTATCAAACATTGGGTGGTCGTAGTTGTCGGTAAAAAAGTTCTTGAGCCTGTGGGAAATACTAAAACCGTTTTTCTGGTAAAACGATAATATCCACGGGCTGTCGCCTGTTCCCACAAGTATTTCCCGGTATTTGCCCCGGTAATACGAGAATATATAGTTTAATAATTTTGTTCCATACCCATGACCATGCCATTTTTCATAAGCGGCTATGTTCTTTAGTTCACAGAGTTCATCACTTTCCCGGGTAACGACACAAACACTTTTTAAGCCGTTGTCGTATAATGCGAACAGTTCACCGCGCTCTAAATAGCGGTCTATCATGGATTCTGATTCATCAGCCAACAAGAGCAAATCCAGAAAATCTTTTTTATTGTTTTCGATAAGTTTGATTTCTATCATAAAATTAAGTTTACCAAGACAATATATATTCTGTCAATCTTTTCTGATTATAAATCCATGTTTTTATGAAATATTATTTCAAATGATTCTTGTAAATACTTGAAACCTCCAATTTCTGTGTATCCCATTTTCCTATAAAAATGCTGCGCTTCTTCGTCTGATTGTGTCGAGGTTAATACATTTCTATAGCCTTTTTCCCTCATATCATTTTCCCAATACTGCACCAACTCTGTTCCCATTCCATTGCGTCTGTATTTCTCCAGAAGAACCAGCATACTCATAAATGGTATACTATCCCAAAACATATTATATCGAAGCCAGCCGATCAATTCATTTTCTTCCTGCACAACATATATTTCTTTTGCCGCTATTTTTGCTTTTAATATTTCATCTGAAATATGTTCATCATGTTTTTTCAGCCATACATAATCTGTGTTTTCCGCATACCGTATTATCATACCGCGCGCTTAGAAACTTTTCTCAACAGAAAAGAAGTGAGTTTTACAGCTCATGAGGTTAATAAACGCGTAAAACTGTTCAGCAAATTCATTCGGGCCGCTTGCTTCCGCAAATTTTTTTGCATCTTCCATTGTTTCAAAGGTAGTAGAGTCCGCCCACGTTTCACCGTCAACAAGCAGGCTGAACGAAATATAACCCTTTTGTTTAGAAATATAATTGTCATTTAGCTTTTCCACCGCAAGCAAAAAGTCAGGAACGGACACTCCCTTTTTCAGTTTATAGGTATTGAAAAAAACAACTCTGGACATAAATAAAACTCCTTCCTTCATATAAATAAATTGTTACTTTCGTCCGGTACAACATGAGTATATATAATGATTCTAGCACCATTATTACAACGCAGTCAAGTCAAATTTTTCATACCTGTTATGACCTTGAAGCCCTTTTTTATACTTCCAGCACTTGATAGCGTCGTCAAGGCTTTTACCGTCATTATGGGCAAAGAAATCGCGAATATAAGTGTTATACTCAAACTGCTTTCCTATTTCAGTTTTCTTGTTTTTCTTGTCAGCCAGTATCTGATGATACGCCGCTATAGCGTCCCTATAGGTTTTTCCTGCATTTGATTTCAGCCAATTTTGGAATAGCACATTGAACGAAAAGCCATTGCCTATTTTTTGCCTGAAAAAAGCGCGGTGCTTTTCAGAGCAAATAAAATCACGTTCTATTATAGTTTCTTCCGTTATGTTCCCTATATCGGTGGACACTTTTGATTTTGGTTTGTTCACCAGTTTTTCACCGGTGTTAAGATAATACGCTATTCGCTGAGTCAAATCAGCCTTTCCACCGGTGGATTGTAAGCCTTCCTGTCTGCAAAACTGCACCAATTCTTCTTTGAGGTAATAGTAGCTTTGAAAGGCTGCTCCGTCTAAATTGTTTTTTAAGTCAGGTCTGTCAGACATAAAACTTTCTCCCGGCACAATCTTGGTACATACAACAATTCTACCATACTTTTACGCGGTGGAGTATCCCAATATTCAAGCTATCCCTTCGTATAAAAAGCAAGCTCAAAAATAATGTTAATCCTTCCGTGACAGGGGCGACCAGCCACACGCCCGTCATGCCGAGCAGCGGCGGTAATACACAAATGCAAGCCAACAGAATAACCAAGCCCCGCGCGGACGATATAACAGCCGACTCCACCGCCTTGCTTATAGAGGTAAAGTAAAACGAGCTTATCACATTCACGCCAGACAAGAGGAAGGAGACGCCGAATAGAGCTATCCCCGAACGTACCAGCCCCTCAACTGCCTCGCTGTCCACAAAGAGGCCACCGTACCAGCGGCTGCCGATTAGTACAAGCACAAATACCACAGCCCCCGAAATCAGCACCATGCGATTGGTTATCCGGCGCAGACCGGCGGTTAACGAGTATTCTTTCGCGCCATAAGTGAAGCTGAACAGCGGAACCGAACCTTGCCCGAAGCCGATTACAATCATACTAAACACATAGGCGACATAGCCGACTATGGTAAACGCCGTCACTCCGTCAACGCCGATGTTTTTCAGGATAACATAGTTATAAGCAAAAATAGAGATACACAGCGACATTTCGCCGATAAACTCCGAGCCGCCATTGAGCAGCGTGTTTCGCAACACCTCTTTCGAGAATGCAAATCCACGGAGTTTGTACACGCTTGACTTCTTCGCAAAAAAATACAAAATACAGATAAGCGTGACCACAGCCGAGATCAGCGACGCAAGCGCAATACCTTTCACGCCCCAGCCAAGCCAGCGGACAAACAGGTAGTTGAGCAATATATTGAGCAGTACGTTAAGAATGTTGACCTTCATAAAATACTGCGGCTTTCCTTCGCCCCTGATAAACATACCGAAGGATGCGTTTATTACCATAATCGGCAGTTCCAGCAGCATTATAACGTAATAGCCCGTGAAATACCCCGCCACCACCGCGTCGGTCCGTAAGAATCCGAGCATTGGGTCAAGACAAAACCACATGATAATGCTGAGAAGTACGCTCGCGGCCACAACGGTAGTCATAGTCTGGTTGAACACATTGTTACATTTTTCCGTATCCCCGCCACCCAGCGCCATTCCCGCGATAGCCACGCCGCCCACCGATACCATCAGGCCCACCGCCAAGTACAAATAGACAATCGGCAAACCCAGATTGACGGCGGCGATACCCTCCGCCCCCACAAAATTGCCGATGAAAAAGCCATCGGCCACCGTAATCAGCGAGGTGAGTATCATAGCGATAATAGACGGGATCGAAAATCTCAGTATCATCCCCGCTTTGTTGCTTCGTATGCTTTCCAAATTCATATTCATTTCAACAAGATACAGGAAAGAAAAAATATAAACTTCTGATTTTGTGCTCACTTGACGGGGATACAGATTTCTATTTCCATATTCATGGTGTCGCAGTCAATGAACCGGTAAATGTCAAAGCCGTAGCGGTCGTCAATGATATTGCCGCTCTGCGGAAACCAGACATTGAACATATTCTGATAAGCGGCGTAAATCTGTTTTACCGGCCCCTTAAAATGATAGACCGCGTATTCACCGCCCTTGATTACAGTGGTATTTGAGAGACCACAGTTTTCCGGGATAGTCATGTAGAGGTCGTATAGGCATTTGCCGGTATCGGTGATAGATGGATCGTCGTAGGTACGCTCCAGAAACAGCGTATCCTCTGTGATGTACTCGCCGTACTTTTGCTGAAACTCGTTCCAATGCTCTGCTAAATCCCCATAACTTCCCTTGTGGCGGTGATATACTACCTGATAATCCGGCAAGATTTCTATAGTAACCTTTTTATTGCACGATTCAAAATCCTCTAAGCTAACTGCGGCATCATTGAATAGAGGGTTTGCTAAAGATTTCTCCGCAATGCTGCGGCGAAATTCAATCGGAGACTGGTCGTGGTGCTGCCTGAAAGCAGTACTGTAGTTCGATGAGCTGTATCCGTAATCGTAACCGATATCGGTGATACTTCTTCCTCTTTCGACCTTCAGGCGGAAAGCGCTCTGTTCCATTTTGACACGCCTGATAAACTCCCCTATGCTTTCCCCTGTCTCTATTCTGAACATCCGCGAAAAGTAGTATTTTGAGAAATTACAATGGGCGGCAATCGCATCAACGGGCAAGTCCTCACCTATGTGAGCGAGGATGTAGTCTATGGCTTTATTAACATATTTGTTGACAATCATACTATTGATTCCTTCATCTCAATGTACAAACGTGCCCATTATTCGCCATTATTCATCCAGCCAGCGGTATCTTTCCATTGCTTTCTCCGGCCACGGTGTCACGCTATTGAATATCTCCGCCATCTTATATTTCCTTTATTAAAGTGTATCAACTGATTTCACTACGACTTCTAAATCTGTCAAGTGAATATAGTGTCCGCTTTTTTTTGCTATTGTATGTTGGACGTAATTTGATAAGCCTAAAAGCCTTAACATTATGTTTTGCCAAATACCCTCAATTTTCTCTGCCGTTGGTAAATCCATGTTCCCAAACTCTTGCAATTCTTTGTGATAAACTTCACTCGAATGGGTTATCAGTTTTATGGGCAAATCATTGAGCGACTTATTTTCAACGGCTTGCTTGACATCGCCAACCGTATTTTCGGTATGGGTATGTTTATATTCATCTAATGCCGTTGCATAGGTGCTTTTCTTACACAATGATTTAAGCAAATATTTTTCCGAATCTTCTGAAAATTGATGATAATAAAATGGCGGCATCTTTTTAAGAAACGGTCTTGCAATAAACCCCAATTTGAAAGAAGTCAGCCATAGAGCCAATTTCATACCGGAAGATTTATCAACTCCACTTTGCTTATACTCTTTTGGTGAAAGCATTTTAGCAAATTCATCATCGTAGGGAGTCGCGGGGTCAAGCAACACCATTCCGATTACCTTTGAGGGATACATCAAGGCGTATTGTATAGCATAAAACCCCCCTTGAGAATGCCCCAATAAAATAATGTTTTCGGTAATATTGAGAGAAACAAGTAACCCGTTCAATTCATTTGCGATTTTTTGCGGGGTACGCTCGTTCTTTGACGATTGACTTTCGCCATAACCCAGTCTGTCAAATGTTAAAACTCTGAAATGACTGCTTAATTTTTCCGCTATATGCCACCATTCGGCATTGCAAGTGCCGATGGCTGTATCAACAACAATGGTTTTGTTTCCATCCCCAAAAATTCTGTATGCCATTTTTGTGCCGTCTATATCAACAAAATTCATATTTCCAGATTCCTCTCTTTCAGCAGATATACAATTTTCTCCGGCGTTCCCTTGCCTTTTTCACCGCTCTGCACCATCTGCCCGGTCTTTATGTCATACCAGTACAGGCCTTTCCACGCCCACGCGAACATCGTCAGAACGAGGCTTATTTTCACACAATCATAGGATATGCCGTTTACACAAACAGTTTCTCTACCCTCTTTCTTCGCGGCAAACTCG
>DBDL01000030.1 GCA_002293545.1 Lachnoclostridium sp. UBA933
TTAGGCGGTCAATCCGGACTTAATCTCTGTTCCGAGCTGGCAGAAGCGGGTATCTTGGATAAATATCATGTGAAGATTATCGGGGTTCAGCTTGATGCGATTGAACGCGGGGAAGACAGAATCGAATTTAAGAAAACAATGGACAGTTTAGGGATAGAAATGGCAAAAAGTGAAGTTGCCTATACGGTAGAGGAGGCACTGGCAATTGCCGAAAAATTAGGGTATCCGGTGGTTTTGCGTCCCGCTTATACAATGGGGGGAGCCGGAGGCGGTCTGGTATATAATATCGAAGAACTCAAGGTTGTATGTGCCAGAGGTCTGCAAGCCAGTATGGTAGGACAGGTTCTAGTAGAAGAATCCATCTTGGGCTGGGAAGAATTGGAGTTGGAAGTGGTACGCGACGCTAAGAATCAAATGATTACCGTATGCTTTATTGAAAATATTGACCCATTAGGCATACACACCGGAGATTCGTTTTGTTCCGCACCGATGATTACCGTCCCGCAGTCGGTACAGGAACGTTTGCAGGAACAGGCATACAAAATCGTAGAGGCAATTGAAGTGATTGGCGGAACCAATGTACAATTTGCCCATGACCCGGTTTCCGACCGAATCATTGTCATCGAAATTAATCCCAGAACATCCCGTTCCTCGGCATTGGCATCAAAAGCGACCGGGTTTCCGATTGCCCTTATATCGGCAATGCTGGCGGCAGGATTGACATTGGATGAAATTCCGTGCGGTAAATATGGTACTTTGGACAAGTACATACCGGGCGGTGACTATATTGTGATCAAGTTTGCCCGCTGGGCATTTGAAAAATTCAAAGGCGTGGAGGACAAGCTCGGTACGCAAATGCGTGCGGTTGGTGAAGTCATGAGCATTGGAAAGACATACAAGGAGGCGTTTCAAAAAGCCATCCGCAGTTTGGAAACCGGTCATTACGGACTTGGACAAAATGCGGATCTCGTATCGAAATCAAAAACACAGTTGCTGAATATGCTGAATATTCCGACGAGTAAGCGGCAGTTTATTATGTATGAACTATTAAAAAAAGGTGTTTCCATCGACGAATTATATGAAAAAACAAAGATAAACCGTTATTTTCTGGAGCAAATGAAAGAATTGGCGGAAGAAGAAAAGAGTTTAGAAAAAACCTCCGGGAAGTTACCGGAAGCTGATGCACTGATTCAGGCAAAGAAAAACGGTTTTGCCGACAAGTATTTGGCGGGACTTTTAAATGTTACGGAAAAAGCCGTAAGAAATGAAAGAATCCGTGTCGGTATGACGGAAAGCTGGGAGCCTGTCCATGTAAGCGGAACAGAGGATAAAGCATATTTTTATTCAACCTACAATGCCGCTGACCAAAATCCCATTCATACGGAAACCAAAAAAATCATGATATTGGGCGGCGGTCCAAACCGTATCGGGCAGGGAATCGAATTTGACTATTGCAGTGTCCATGCGGCGTTGGCTTTGAAAAAGCTCGGCTTTGAAACCATTATCGTCAACTGTAATCCGGAAACGGTATCGACGGACTATGACACGTCGGATAAGCTGTACTTTGAACCCCTGACGCTGGAAGATGTTTTGAGTATTTATGAAAAGGAAAAACCTCTCGGTGTGATTGCCCAGTTCGGCGGACAGACTCCTTTGAATCTGGCAGAGGAATTGGAGCATTACGGAGTGAAAATTCTGGGAACATCACCGGAGGTCATTGATTTGGCAGAAGACCGTGACCGGTTCCGTGCCATCATGGATAAATTACAAATTCCGATGCCGGAAGCCGGTATGGCAGTGGATGAAAACGAAGCCATTCAGATTGCGGAACAGATTGGTTATCCTGTTATGGTTCGCCCCTCTTATGTACTCGGCGGACGCGGTATGGAAGTGGTATACGACAAGTGTAGTATGGCGGAATATATGCGGGCAGCCGTAGGAGTTACACCGGATCGTCCGATCTTGATTGACCGTTTCCTAAAACATGCGACAGAAGTGGAAGCAGATGCGGTCAGCGATGGAAACGTCGCCTTTGTCCCTGCGGTAATGGAGCATATTGAACTCGCAGGGGTACATTCCGGAGATTCCGCGTGTATCATCCCATCAATGAACATATCGGAGGAATGCATTTCCACGATTAAGGAATACACCAAAAAAATTGCGGAGGAAATGAATGTCTGCGGATTGATGAATATGCAGTACGCAATCGAAGACGGGAAAGTATATGTCTTAGAGGCAAATCCGAGAGCTTCCAGAACCGTACCGCTCGTATCAAAAGTATGCGGAATCGAAATGGTTCCTCTTGCCGTTGAAATCATAACCTCGGAACTAACCGGAAAACCTTCCCCGGTCCCAAGTTTGCAGGAAAAGAATATTCCTTATTATGGGGTAAAGGAAGCGGTATTCCCCTTTAACATGTTTCCGGAGGTAGACCCTCTTTTAGGTCCGGAGATGCGATCAACCGGAGAAGTGCTCGGTCTGGCCGCACATTTCGGCGAGGCATTTTATAAGGCGCAGGAAGCCACACAGACTCGTCTGCCGTTAGAGGGTACGGCGGTTGTCAGCGTGAACCGCAAGGATAAACCGGAGGTTTTGGAAGTTGTTAAAGATTTAATCGAAGCAGGGTTTAAAATATTGGCAACCGGAAGAACCTATGATCTGATTGTAGAATCGGGCTGCAAAGCCGAAAAAATAAAGAAATTATATGAGGGAAGACCAAATATATATGATGCCATCACGAATGGGGAAATACAATTGATTATCAATACACCGTCTACTTCCGACGATAGTACGTATGATGACAGTTATATAAGAAAGGCTGCGATTAAAGAACGTATTTGCTTTATTACAACAATTGCTGCCGCAAGAGCCGCCGCTAAGGGGATTCTTGAAGTGAAAAAGAGCCGGGTACAGCCGGTGTATTCGCTTCAGGAGCTGCATGGGAGGCTTTGAGGTTCTGCGGGGGAGCGACCGGGATGGCGGGAGATGAATTTATTTTTTCCGGCAGGGCGTTGCCGATTTCGGCTGTGTATTAATTTCTATGAATTTGCTATTTCTGAAAACTTATATAAACGGGTAAGAAAACATTAACTCGGCGCAAAAACAGCGCCTCAGACAGGAATGTTTTCTTACCCATATATGTTTCCAGAAATAACAATTCATGACAAAATTAATAATGCCGAAATCGGCAACGCCCTGCCTAAAAAAATAAATTCATCTCCCGCCATCCCTGATTAGGGTGTTCAGATGACAGGAANNTTTTATGTCGTTTCATATAGTAAAACTGCGGTCGGAGGTTGAAAAGATTTATTGCAGTAGTATCTTGAATTGGTGGAAGGATATCTTTAGGATAAGGGTGTTATTTAATTATATAAGGCGTGAATAGAAAATTAATAGATTATAGTTTCAGGGTATTACATAATTGGATAAATTTAAAAAAAAGAACTTGAAAATACAAGAGAATGGAGTATAATATATTTAGATTCTGTTTTAACCTATTTCTTGTTAGTTTTATAAACCATAAGTAAGGGGGAGGTCAAAATAACATTGCATACTATAAAAGCAGAGAAGTATATGCTGATATTAAAAAAGATTCCATCGGCGAAAAAATATAAGGGTAAACATGTTATGATACTTTTTTGTTTGATTTTTCTTGTCATATATGTAAACTGTTATTCTGTCGCCGAAGCTAAAATCAATAAGAAAGTCGTGTTGGAAAAAGGGAAACGGTATTCACTAAAAATCAAAAGGAAAAAGCAATATATTTTTAGAAGCAGTAACAAAAAAATTGCAACTGTAAATAAAAATGGTTTTGTGAAAACTGCAAAAAAAGGGAAGTGTCATATCTTTGCCGTACATAAAAGCAAAAAGAATAGAAATCAAAAGTATTCCATCCAAGTTACCGGCAAGTTAGAGTTGAATTATAAATATAAGAACTTAAATATAGGCAGTACGGTACAATTAAAATTTTCTCTTAAAAACAGTAAAGGGAAATGGAAGTCTGGAAATAATAAAATAGCAAGGGTAGACAAAAATGGTGTTGTAACCGGTATCTCTGTCGGAGAAACGGAAATATCATTTCAATACAACAATAAAAAATACAAGTGTCAGATTGAGGTAAAAAAGAAACCATTCTTTAACTTTCTTCCGCCGGAAAATTTAAGCGGGTATGTAACAAATATAACTAAAATAAATGATACCTATCAGGTATTGATAAAAATCATTCGATCAAACTTTGCTCCAACAGAAAGCGTAATCAAAGCAATCATTAATATTAGTGACAGATCAAATGATATTGAGGTAGGAGATGAAATCATTATTACTTATTTTAAGAGTGAATTGAATGTAACGAATCCGGAAGGAATTATTTTAAATAAAGTATATAGTTTTAGTCTTAAAAAATGAAATGCAAATAAACGACGGAATTTACCATAATTAAATTATTATATATAAAAAAAAGAAAATGAAGGATGAAAATTATGANNAATGATTGTTTATGCTGTATTTCCAACAAAAGATATTAGTGCAGAGATAAGTAGGGATTTATTAAATGCAAAGATTGTGAAAAATATAGGGTATAAAGAAAATCCTTTGCATGAAAAAGCTCTAATGGTTGTTGCATCAATGGAAAGAGGAACGGAAGTATACATTGGTAATGAATATGATATAGTGGATGAAAATGGTTTGTTATGTGGTTATTCATTTGGATATTTTATTCAAAATGAACCTTATGGTTATGCTATTTATAATTTGGAAAACCAAACAATTAGTGAGTTTGTTTATATTAAAGGTATAGAAAATTTATACTTATCACTCAGTGAAAGTATCGATGATGATGTTGATTCTGAAGTTGATACAGAAGATATTGCCAATGGTTTATTATCAGGAGAACCATTTGAATATTATGTTATTGATACAGACGGAGATGTAAAATCTAATTTCAATGGCAACAAATATTCTCTCAAGAAAAAGAATCTAAAAATTGAAAAGATATTCAAGTATTTGGGGAAAACAAAATATAGAGATAATCAAATTAAAAACCCTATACAATTGTATAGTCAAAAATCAATTTTTGATGTGGTAACACACCCCGATGACCTACCGCCTGTTGGTAAGATTAGGTATAATCAAAAGTTGGTATCTGGTTATGGAAATGCAATGATTTCACAAGATTTTATTATTAGAAAATATTCCAAGTATGCTTGTGGAATTGTAGCAGCTTTTGGAGGTTTAAGGCGTCTAGGGCTTTCTGATGAATTATATACTTATAATTATCTATGGGATAATAGTAAAGTAGGTGACATTACATATAGTTACGATACTAATTATGGGAAAATGGTACAGTTTGGAGGCAGTTACATAGAAGATACAGCAGAGGGAATTAATAAATATCTAAAAAGCAAAAATTATAACTATGCCGCATATTACTGGGGCGAATACTCTGATACAGTCCCAAGTCATAGAGCAACATTTAGCGATTTTAAGACATGGGTTGATTGTGATTATTCATCAATAGTAGCTATGCGTGTACATGCAATGTCTGTATTGGGATATTACTCATATACTGCAAAAGGTTTAAATTATTATGATAATTATCTTGTTGTTGCAGATGGTTGGGATACTTCGCCACTGAAATATATAAACTACATAGACGTACAGGAATCTGATGATTTAGATGCATTATATATCAGGAGTAGGACATATAAATAAAGAATATTATATTAATTGAAAGTCCGATTTGAAATCAATAATTGAGAGATTAAGGTTTTTTTATCTTATCCAACAACCCGAAATAATCCGAATATGTAAAAATATGTTTTGCTTTATGTAATAGTGTATAAACTTTCACCTCTTTTTTTGTGACATTGTGACAATTTACATTCGTCATAAATGATGTTATGATAAGGACACTCCAAATTGTTGCGAGAGGGGGTGCAGCATGAAAATAGCATTCTGGAGTACATGGAGAGGGAGGAACGGAGTCACAAGTAATCTCGCTTGTATGAGTGTCTTATCCCAGTTCATTCAGCCGAAACGAACCATCTTATTTGAAAATCATCGGAATATCAACAATCTGGGCGATATATTAATCTCAAAAAAATCCCAAAATATTTTAAAAGAACAAAAAGCTTACAAAGCGGACAGCGGAATAGAGTATTTATTAAAACTGTTAAAGAAACAAGAATGGATTGACGAAGAACAAATAGGCAGATCATGTGTGCCGCTTCTGTCAGAAAATCTATGTTATCTTCCGGGGGACAAACGTATCAATCAAGAAATCATGGAATATGAATTAGCAGTGCATTTGAAATCTTTATTGAATATGGCGGAAACCTTTTATGAAATGATTTATGTGGACACCGCAGGGAATCCTAAAGTCAGTACACAAAAGATTTTGAAGGAAGCAGATGTCATTGTTGTAAATCTTACACAGAATCCGTATGTCTTATCGCACTATTTCAGAAACTTCAAAGAAATGCAGAAAAAAGCATTTTATCTTATTTCTCACTATGAACAGAATTCAATGTTTTCCAAAAAGATGATAGAAAAAGAATTTGACATTCCATCGGGTCGGCTTGGCGTCATACCGCATCATATTAGCTTTTCGGATGCAATGAGCGAGGGACGTTTGATATCCTTTATTAAGTCAAACTGCTCATGCGGCAGGAAAAATTATCATTACGATTTCTTTACAAGAGCTAAAGAAGCAGCAACGCTTTTGAATCATTATGCTTGTGAAAGTGCCTGTGAAGATGTTTGTAAAGATGTTTGTGAAAGTGTTTGTCAAGATATTTGTGAAGATGCTTGTGAAGCTGCCTTGTGAAAAGGCTTGCCAAGATATTTGTGAAGTATAGGAAGGGGGAAAGGGATTGAAAGACCGGTATAGATATAAGGTGTTTAAAGCTATGATGGGGTTGTTGTTTGCCGGCGGGTTTGCCGTCACCATATTTTTCTTCGGTGAAAAGAATGAACCGCTGAAGGAGTTCCGTGCGAAAGCGGCAAAAACCGTCAGTGCAGATACGTTTGCGAAATTAAAAAGTGAATTGCAGAGTACGGGAGAGTCTACGGTTAAGCTGACAAAAAACATTACGCTGAGCGAAAAGATAAATGTCCGCGGAACAAAAAAATTAGCGGGTGCGGGGTATACGATTCGCCGCAGGGCTGAAAAAGGGAACGAATATAAAGGGACTATGTTTTTTATTGGGAAGAAGGATGAGTATAAAGGTGTGTTTACACTTGAGAATGTAACGGTTGACGGTGGGGGAAGCAGTGATACGTTAAAGGATAACATGCAGGGAAGATTGATTGAAACCGTTTATCCTGGCTCGTCGCTGACGTTGAATACAGGGGTATTTTTAAAGAAAAATTACAATGTGTCGAGTTTTATTAACGGAGGCGGAGGGGTGACAATTACCGACGGCTGTACGATGACAATGAATGACGGAAGTGAAATTTCAGATAATAAGACGGTAATCGGCGGAGCGGCTGTCAGAATACGGCATGGCGGTAAATTTAATATGAAAGGGGGCAAAATTGCTTTTAACAGTGTTTACGGAAAAAGCAAGAGTGAAGATTATGACGGACTTGGCGGTGCCATACATAATCAGGGAACGGCAAATTTAGAAAAAGGTATCATTGCAACGAACAGTGCGGAGGGTTATACCTCCGGCAGTACAAACATGGGGGGACTCGGCGGCGGGATTTATAATTTGGCGGTCCTGAATTTAAAGGGTACAATTATTGCGGGAAATACGGCATTTTGCGGCGGAGGCGGTGTTTATTCGACAGGAACGGATGCCGTGGTCAGTATGAGCGGGGGAGCGCTGCAGTCCAATCTTGTGAAAAGTGCAATGGGGGGCGGTATCTACATTAATAACGGAAGCAGTTTTACTTTTTCCGGAGGAAATATATTCAGCAATCAGGCGACAACCGGCGGCGGGATTTATTCAAGTAAGGCGGGGACGAAAGCCGTGCTGAACGGAGGATTCATTTTCTCAAACAGTGCCATCGGTACGGGAAGTTATCTTGGAGGCGGAATCCGTAATAATCAAGCCTTTATGGAAATCAGAAAAGGGTCGATTGGGTATAATTCTGCCGGGGCGGAGGCAAATAATCAGACGCCGAATGCCGATGCACCGGGATATTCTTCTGAACTATTTAATAACGGAACATTAAAGACAGCGGATATTAAAGTGTGCATGAATCAAGAAACAACGTATCCGTTTGTAAACAACGGGTCGTTGGACTTTGCCGGAGGAATCATTAACGGAAAAGGACTTGCCGGGGTTTTGAACCTGAATCAAATGACATTCGGGGCGGACGGTGCCTCCTATCCGAGAACGGAGAATAGACTGCAGAGAGGACTGGAAAACAGAGGAACGCTTTCCGTATACGGCGGTCACATTAAGGGGAAATCCACAGGATTATTGAATAAAGGAACAGCGGTTATTGCAGGAGGACTCTTTGACGGCAATGAAAATTACGGGGTTCAGGCAGAAAGCGGTACCGTTAGAATCCAAGGAGGAGATTTGAACGGAAAAAAATATAGTTTATACGGCGGAGGGGGTAAAATCCAGTTTGAAAAAAGGATAACGGTTTCGTCCGTTTATTTAAAGAAAGGAATCCATATTGATGTTACGGCAGCGTTGACCGGAACAGGCGGGGGAATGATTCAGCCGGAAGACTACAGTGCCGGACGTCTGCTAGTGAAAGCCGCTTATTCGGGCGGAAACGCAAAGGCAATCAAATCGTTGTTCGGTTTAACTCCTTATCAAAATTTTATGATGTATGATGAGGGGACAGGACTTTATGTGGGAGAGAAAACGTATCAAGTGAAATTCGATTCCAACGGAGGAAGCGGGACGATGGCTGCGGTTATCTTCCCATCGGATGCTGAAATAAAGCTTCCGAAGAACCAATATGTAAAAAAGGGGTATCAGTTTATCGGATGGTCAAAAAAGAGTGTGAATCCGGGAAGTAAGAGTGCTGTCCAATGGAAGGATGAAGAAAAAATAATCAACATAGCGGACAGTGAAAAGAGTATTACCTTATATGCCGTTTGGAGAAAGCTCCCGGAAATCCATATCGAAAGAGAACTCCTCTTTTATGAAGGAGAAAAGGTTCCGATCCGTATTATCAAAAAGTATATTACCGCAAGGGATGAACTGGACGGTGACATCACGGATACCGTAACGATTATTAATGCTTTATATGAAAACGGAAAAGAGATTGAAAACCCGTCCGCTATCCTCACGGATAAAAATTGTATTGGGAATGTAATCGTTAAGGCGGAAGTAAGAAACAGTGATAATTACCGGGATACGGCAGAAATAAAAGTAAAAATAGCGGCAAATACGGCACCCCAATTGAGTACAAGAGAACGCTATTTTTTCAGGAATGAAATAAGCGGCAAGCAGAAAAAAGAGCAGGAACAGATACTTTTGGAGAACATTAATTTTTCGGATGACTTGGAAAGCCCTGAAGAATTACAAAAGAATCTTGTCTTGGACAGTACGGCGGTAAATTTTGATGAAGAGGGAAGACATAAAGTAACGGTATCGGTAAAAGACCAATACGGACATCGTTTTTATATGGACGAAAATAAAAAAGAGCAGTACGGAGAAGGTAAGGAAATCCAAAAAAGCTTTTATGTAAATATTGCCGAAGCGACTGAAGATGTGCGGGAAGAGGGATATATACGCTTTATTTCAAAAGAATACCTTCATACCTTTTCCGATGATTCCAAATGGAAGACAGGAAGCTTGCATGACAAACTATCGGATACTTTGGATATAGAAAGTGAAGATGAGTGTATACAAGTGTGGGAGTTCAGCAGTGAGGAGGTAAACAAGGCAAAGGAATATGCGAAGCTGGCGGCAAATCCGTTTACTTCGGCAGCCAATCAGGGATTTTATGGAATGCTCACATCTTTAAATTGTTTGAAAGGAGGTGAAAGATTATGACAGAATTTATACAAGAGTACGGAAAAATCATTCTCGCAGTTTTAGTTGTACTGGCATTGGTTGCCATTATTATTTTGTTTAAAGAACCAATCCGAGATATGTTTATTTCATTGTTTAACAACTTCTTTGGCTCCGTCGGGGATAGTGCGGGATTGTCAACTTCTGAATTTAAGCCGTAAGGGGGAGCGGTACAGATATAATATCAGAGAAAGGAAATAGGGGATTGGAGCAATTTAAGAGTAAATATTTATTAAATCGTTNNAGATTATGGTCTGCTGTATTCTTATATTGTAGATGAAAATGTTACGGATATTAATTGGAACGGAAAACAGCTTTGGATTGATGATTTATCAAAAGGGCGTTATATGGCTCCGGAGATGTTATCAACAGATTTTATCAGTCGGTTTACTTCACTGCTTGCTAGTGTCGTCAGTGTTCCGTTTAATAAAATGTCGCCGGTACTGGAAGCGGAAACGGAAGAACTGCGGGTGAGTATTGTGCATCCAAGTGTAGCTCATTCCGGTTCGACTGTTTCTTTACGAAAGATACCGGCAGTACGGAGGCTGACACAGGAAGATATGATTCTTTCCGGCTATTGTGATGAACGGATCGGCAACTTTTTGAAAAACTGCGTAAAAGCTCATTGTAACGTTGCTATTTGCGGTATGCCGGGAGCCGGAAAAACAGAGCTGCTAAAATATATGACAAAATTTATTCCGTCATCGGAGAGGGTCATTACGATTGAAGATACGCTGGAGATTCACTATCAAAAGATAAATCCCGGAAAGGATTGTGTTGAAATGAAGGTTGCCGAACGTTTTACCTATACCGATGCCATCAAGGCTTGTCTGCGTCAGCTTCCGAAATGGATTATCCTTTCGGAAGCACGTTCAAAAGAAGTGAGGTATCTCTTAGAGTCTTTGAGTACGGGAACATATGGAATGACAACGCTGCATACGGATGATGTACGTAACATACCGGACCGCATTAAAAATATGGCGGAAGGCTCTTTGGATTCGGACCGTATTATCAATGATACCTATCGTTTTATCAATATCGGGGTATTGGTAAAAAGTGGGATTGACAAAGAAGGAAAAATTGTTAGAAAGATAGAACAGATCGGTATATTTGACCGATTCGGAACGGACCTGAAAAATGTAGTGAATAAAGTGGAAATGATTGTGATAAACGGAAAAATCAAAAAATTCATATTGCCGTTAAATATGAAACGGCGTTTTGAGGAGGCGGGAATAGGAGATGTCTTTATTTCATAAGAGATATGTTGTTTATTTTGGCGTCAGCTTGGCAGCCGCAGTTTTAGCAGGTTTCATCTATCAACTGGATATACTGTTTTGTATGGTGTTCCTTGGTGTATGTATTTTTTCCATACCCCAAATACACCGCTGTATCAAAGAAGCAAAAGAGCAGGAACATAGATATACGGAGCTGACTGTTTATATGGAACAACTGCTTTGTTCCTATAAAAGAACAAATAAATTGACGGATTCCCTGCAGGATTGCGGAACTTTGTTTTCTCCGAAAAGTATTATGGGTAAATGCATTAGCAGGGCAGTCTATATTATGCAGACAGGGGAGGGGGTTGCAGACGGAGAAATTGCGAGAAGGGCATTAGAGGAGATCGAGCGGCGTTATCCCAGCAGGAGGCTGACCATGCTTCATGATTTTATGTGCGAAGCGGAAAAAATGGGAGGTCAGAGAGAGCAGGCAGCGGATATTTTACTGGAAGATGTTCAGATGTGGAAACGCAGGACAAGCCTGTTTCAGAAAAAGAAAGGATACATTCGTATGGAAACAATCATTGCGCTTGGATTGGCTGCGGTTATGTGTTATGTATCCAAATTGCTTACGCCGTCGGAGCTGGGTTTTCGGTTATCGGATACGCTGTTTTATCAGGTTGTGACAACTATCGTATTTTGCGGGTTTGCCGGTATTCTTACCCTTGTTTGGAAGAAACTGACCGGTTCATGGCTGGATGAAAGAGAACGCATGGATCAGAAGCAATTAAGGCGTTTTACGAAGCAATACCATATTTTGAAAGGAAAAATCAAAACAAATCGCATGGGACGGCATCTAGCCAAAAGAATATGCAGGAAGCAGGTGGAATATGATTTTCCGTACTGGCTCCTTTCCATCACATTATTCTTGCAGACGGACAGTGTCTATCAGGCAATGAAAAATTCTTTAAAAACGGTAAAAGGAATCTTTTCGATGGAGGTTGAGAAGCTGTTGGAAACAATTTATAAACACCCGCACTTGCTAACACCGTATACGGATTTTTTTACCGAGCTTACGATGCCGGAAGTACAAACCGGATTAAAAATACTGTATTCGGTCAATCAAAACGGATATGAGGATTCAAAAAAGCAATTGGATTTTCTTGTTTCACAAAACAATCAACTGATGGATCATGCGGAAAGCAACCGATATGCCAATCAAACAGCGGGATTATCACTTTTAAAGCATTTACCGATGATGCTTGCCAGTATAAAATTGCTTGCCGACTTAGTCAATCTTTTGGTACTCACAATGGGGAGCTTTCAAAATTTGGTGTAAACCATTTATTCACAATAAAAGCCGGGAGAAAACGGAGAAGTATTGTTGGTACTATACGTAACGTCTTAAAATCTTGAATATTAAAGTTTCGTATTTCCCAAATAATTTATTACTCAATGTACAAGATTCAATGACGTTACATATAGGTATCGGCGTAATGGGATGGGAGAAGAGTATGGGTGAATTTATAGAGGAGTATGGTTCTATGATAATATTCGTTATGTTTGGCGGCATTATCATTTGGATTTTTACGGAGATGTTAAAGTATGTAATATAAAATGACAGTGATATGTGCGGATAACGGGCGGGAGTGAAACAAAAGATTTATAATCTATGGGAAAAATAAGCCGGGAAATGAGGAATTAGATGGAAGAATTGATTGAGGAATATGGTCGTTTGATTTTACTTGTAATAATAGGTGCGGCGATACTTGCGGTTATTGTTTTTTCATGGGACGCAATCGGGGAATATATGTTTTATTTTAATGACACAATCGCATGAGGGGGGATATGATGAGTACGTTTATTAAGCAATACGGAATCGTAGTTGTTTATGCAATCGCTGGGATTTTGATTATTGCCGTTTTGTATGGGGTATTCCGGACGAAATGGGAAAATACCGGTATTGTAGAGGATGGAATTAAAGCAGATTATTCGGAGGAATCCATGACGTTTGAGAAGCCGCTGCTTTTTGTGGATAATCAAAAAGTAAAAGTCGGAGAATCTGTCAGGGATGTAAGGAATCTGGCAAAGGCAAATGATACGGATCATAAGGAAATGGAATCTTCTGAAATAATAGTAAAAGAAATTGAGGGGGCAATTTTGAAAGATGATTTTAGTCTATTGACAAATGAACCGGCAAAATCAGTGTTGGAATACAAGGTGACCGGAAAAAACGGAAATTCGGTATCCCGCAGAGTCATTATATTGGTGGATTAATGTAACAGGCTGATCTTTCAAGTAATCGGAGGGGAGTGTGAAACAAAAATAGCATGAAGATGATTATCGAACATTTTATTACATTTTTGCTGCTGATGGTGTTTTTATGGATTGGAATTTCCTATGTCATGCAGAATGTGATACATACGAGCGCAAGAGATTATCACGNNACACGGAGCGGTAGTCAGGCGTGTTGAGGACAGTAATTTTAATGCGGGCGTTATAGCGGAATGCAGAGAAGATGCGGATAATAAGGGATATGAGTTAAATATTCATTGTTACGGGGATGATGAACGGCCGGATGCAAGAATAACTCTTTCTTATACGTATACCGTTCCGGTCATTCATAAAGAAAAAAAATATACAATCGAGGGCTATGCCAGATAAGGGAGGGCTGAATTGAAAACAGTAATAATCGCAATAACCAGTGTAATTTGTATCTTGTCTGTTGTGATGATACAATCATCCATCAATTCAAAATCGGCGAGGGAGTCCGAGCTGCGCGACAGCCTTTCCGCCGCAGTTTCCCAAACCATGAGAGAGGTGATGAAACAGGACGGAGATGAAACGATAAATAAGAAAGAGTTTGTTGCTGCTTTTTTGCAAAGCTTCTTGGTCAAAATCAATTCGGATGCGGATATAAAAGTCAAAATCATTGGCTTGGATTTGGAAGAGGGACTTCTGGATGTTGAGGTAGAAGCGGCATATAAAGATGTGAAACAAAAGGAAAAGGTGTTAAAATTACGGAGGACCGTTGTATATGAGGGGTAACAGGGAAATAAGCTTTTATATTATGGCAGCCTCCAGTATAGTGAAATTTTTCGATAGGTTGCCGTACGCTGATTACTGATTAGATATAGTCTTTCTTCGATAAGCCATATTGCAATAACCGATCAAATGCAACTTTTTCCCACGTGGTATCTTTCATACCATGGTTGCAATAGGGTTCAATGGCAATACCGCCTCTGGGAGTGAATTTCCCCAATACCTCTATATATTTTGGCTCCATCAGCCGAATGAGGTCTTTCATGATTATATTGACACAATCCTCATGGAAATCTCCGTGATTCCGGAAGCTGAACAAGTACAGCTTTAATGATTTGCTTTCCACCATTTTTATATTAGGAACATAGGAAATATAGATGACCGCAAAATCAGGCTGTCCGGTAATAGGGCAAAGACTGGTAAATTCCGGGCAGTTAAATCTTACAAAATAGTCGTTATCCGGGTGTTTGTTTTCAAATGTTTCCAAGAGTCCGGGCGTGTATTGATCCGGGTATGTTGTCCCTTGGTTTCCGAGTAATGTTATGTTACCCAATTCATTTTTATTGCGCATTNNCCAATGCAGATATTTTATGAAACGGCTTTTGGCTTATTGGGACTGCGGGTTACAGTCAGTTGCTTTTTCCGCCGTCAGGATGGTCCAAATAAATATATATTTTCGTTGAAACCCCCTATGGTGCAGGATAGGACAAGGGGTCAGATGTACCGTTCTGTTCAAATGCTTTTTTTCGGTCAATACATGTTCCG
>DBDL01000079.1 GCA_002293545.1 Lachnoclostridium sp. UBA933
GCTTTAATGCATCCTCCAAAAGATAATCATCCGAGTCCAAAAAATAAATATACTTTCCCGTTGCCCGCCGTATGCCGACATTCCGGCTTGTTGCCACACCAAACGGAGTCGTTCTTCGTATAACCCAATCTTCTACTTCTTTTTCAGGATTGACATAAACAATCTGCTCGTTATCCAATAATTCCAGAGGAATATTGTCCCCGAATCTTTCGTCAACCAAGATAATTTCATAATCCTCATACTTCTGTTCCACAATGCTTTGGATGCATTCTTTTAAATAGACCTGTCCTTTATAATAAGGTACGATAATACTTACCATTGCCATAAACAATTCTCCTATTGAAACCTGTACTTAATATTATTTTAATCATCTTCCATCCTCTTTATTTTATTCTCCTCTGTATCCTGCATCATTCTCCTCTGTATCCTGCGATATTATGATCATTCCGCACGCCTCTTTGTTTACTTAAAATCGAAATCACTAGGATTTAATTGAAATGTATTCCGTTATTAAACATTTTACATGTTGAAAAATAGAATCAGCAGGCTGATTCTATTTTTCTTTTACAAATTACACCGCAACTCTGTCTGTACTCACAAAGAGTCCGGCAAAGAACTGTTCTATCGCTTATTCATTTTCTCTTTGAATTTGAACGGTAATTTTGTATTTATCCGGTGTGCCTTCCCAGCCGGGCGGCAGCGTAATGACTCCATAAACATTGCATTGCTCTGTTTCACTATGATATTCACTCGTATCCCATGTTACACCTGCTTCTGTAGTATACCCATTCACGTCTTTAATTATAAGTGTTTTCGGAAGCTTTTCCATTTCCTTTATAAAATCATCCTCCGAACTTAATGTCATGTCCACGGCAGGACCGCTTACTACTCCGCCGTATTTATGCAGAATCGTTAAGGTAACCGACGCGGTACGTCCCGAACCATCCTTCGCTTTTGCCGTGATTCTAACGGTTCCTGCTTTCAAAGCCCTCACGGTTCCGCCGGAGCTTACCGCTGCCACCTCCGGATTCGAGGAGGTATAGGCAATACGCTTATCCGATGTATTGGAAGGTGTGAACTTCGCATTCAGCTTCAATGTACTGCCGACATACATTTTACCGGAACCTGCTGTTAGTGTTAATTTTGCTGCCAATTGCTTTACTGTAATTTTACAGCTTGCTTTCGTTCCGGAACCGTCTTTTGCGGTAAAGATGATTTCACACTGTCCCGCTTTTTTGGCGGTAACTTTTACTTTTTTACCTTTTACTTTGATACCCGCTATTTTGGGATTACTTGATTTGATTGACAAATCGGTAATCGACGCCTTTTTCGGCAATACTTTTTTTACGGATAAGTCCGCTTTCTTTTTATTTGCTTTCCCGCCAAGGTACAATGTCGCTTTGGATTTATTAAGCGTTATTTTGCTTACGCTTACTTTCGTCAATACCTTATGTCTTACCGTAACCTTTGCTTTTCTTCCGATTTCATCTTTTATTTTGTATGTAATCCGGTAAATTCCCGGTTTTCTTGTATTCACTTTCTTTACTTTTTTAAACCGGGGAGAACTGCCGTCGTTAAACCGTATATCCGTTTCCAAAAGCTTCTTTGCATTGTATCCTGTCGTATTGGTTACTTTCAGCCCCTTTGTTATGTTGTATTTTGATGCATACACAATCGATTTATTCTCTGCACCGGTAATCTTCGGTTTCTTTTTATTCCATGGATTATTGGAATACCAGATATCGGTCGGATCCCAATTTGTATAGCCGGGCAGTTTAATTGAAACGGGCTTGCCAAGCGGTCCCGGATTCTTGGCATTGTATATGACTACTGTTGTCCCGGATGAACAATTGTCATAAATCCACTTGGAATCCCTGACTGCCAGACGCACACACCCATGTGATACCTGATAACCCAGATTATTATACTGGGCAGAAGATAACGTACTCGGATCACCGTTATTGTAATACCAGACAGAATGGAACAACACGCCGTTTACAATACGTGAGCAGTATTGACCGTATACCGGACCGTCTAATGTATGCCAGCGTATTTTCTCTTTCAAACTGAACGTACCAAGCGGGGTTGCTGTTCCCGGTGAGCAGAGCATAGCTCTTACCGGTACGGTGTATTTTCCTTTCTTATCTTGTTTGTAAACAGTTACAACACATTGTTGTTTATTAATCTTAATCAAATATGTACCGGCAGCTTTTGACTTATTTGTGCCAATCATACAAAATCCAACTGTGATTAGTAAAGCAACAGTAAATTTTAGTATTATTTTTTTCATAAAAACTCCTTTTTTTCCCTATAGTAAATGCTGCGTATTGCTATTCTATCAAGTTTCACTGCACTTGTCAACCTCGTCCTATCATAAAATCATGAAACCCTGTATATAATGTATTACACCGGCATCCTATTCGCAACTGTTTTGCCTTAATACAAAGGAAAGGAGTAACCCCTATGCCAAAGGAAATCGTTATTATGTTTTTTGTAATCTTAATGGAATATGCCTGTTTTCCGATATCAAGTGAGTTGGTTCTGCCGATATCCGGCGGGGTAGCCAAAAGTCAGAATTTCCCTTTTGTCTTCATGGTACTGATTTCGGTGCTGGCGGGAATGATCGGAGTCTGCTTTACTTATGCCATCGGTCGTTACGGGGGTTCTCCCTTATTGGAATACCTGATGAAACGTTTTCCAAGAACGAAAAAACCGATCCTTTCTTCTTACCGTTTTTTGGGCGATCACGGGGCCGGTGCCGTCTGTTTCGGACGCCTCGTCCCGATCTGCCGTACATATATCTCTTTTATTTCGGGTGCCGCAGGGCGCAATTTTGGTGAATATTTTTTTTATTCATGTATAGGCATAATAATATGGAATACGTTTCTTCTCAGTATCGGTTACTATTTTATGCAATACCGGGATACCGTTATGCGCTATTACGAGCAGTATAAGCTTCTTGTTTTATTCGCAGCCGGTACCGTTATCATACTTTTTATCATCCATAAGCTTGCCAAACCGGCTGAGGAATATTAAACATAAAAATAACCGCTCAGGTTATTTCCCGAATGCTATGCCGGATTTCATAGCGCGGAAAGGAGCCGTATGGAAAAAAATCAAGGTCTGTCCGAAAAAGAAGCGAAGAAATTATTGATGAAACATGGTGAAAATAAGCTTACCATGGCTCCTTCCCCTTCTTTGTTCACAAAATTTATCAACCAGTTTAAGGATTTTATGATATTGACATTGCTTGCCGCCGCCGGCATTTCCCTCGCCATCACTTTTTTAAAGGGGGAACTGGATATCGTTGATCCGGTCATTATTTTAAGTATTGTAATCATCAATGCGGTATTGGGCGTTATGCAGGAGGCAAAGGCAGAACGTTCCCTCGCCGCTTTGGAAAAATTAGCGGCTCCGCAAGCCATCGTCCGGAGAGAAGGCATCAAAAAAACAATTCCCTCGGCGCTCGTCGTGCCGGGTGATATTATGATTTTAGAAACCGGCAATACCATTCCCGCCGACGGAAAAATTCTCAGCTCCTTAAACCTTTCCTGTGAGGAATCCGCTCTGACGGGAGAATCCATGCCGCAAGAAAAAACTCCCAATTCCTCCGATGACCGTGAAGCATTTGCCTATTCCGGCACAACGGTTGCCGCCGGTCATGGGGAGGCATGTGTTACGTCAACCGGCAGCGGTACGGAATTCGGCAAAATTGCAAATCTTCTTTCTTATGAAAAGACACCGGACACCCCTCTTCAGAAAAAGCTGAACCATACCGGAAAGGTGCTGGGGATTCTGGCACTGCTGATCTGTATTTTGATATTTATCATCGGGATATGCAAATCACAGCCGGTATTTTCTATGTTTATGACATCGGTCAGTCTGGCGGTTGCCGCTATTCCGGAAGGACTGCCTGCCATTGTCACAATTATGCTCTCACTCGGCGTAGAACGAATGGCAAAACGAAAAGCCATCATACGTCACCTTCCCGCCGTGGAAACGCTGGGAAGCGCAACCGTCATCTGTTCGGATAAAACAGGTACGCTGACGGAAAACAATATGAAAATCACCGATACCTTTTCTTTTGATCATTCTTCCAAGCTAAAACGGTACGGTATTCTTTGCAACAATGAGGGAATCGGGCTGGAACAGGCACTGATAAAAGCCGGTAAGGAAGAAAACATCTTCCGTGAGAAGGAATTGCTCAGCCATCCGCTTATTGATGAGATTTCCTTTGACAGTTCAAGAAAGCGAATGACGACATTACATAAAGACGGTAAATATTTTATCTCGATAACAAAAGGCGCACCGGAAATGATTCTTGATATTTCTTCTTCCTATCATACCGATGAAGGTGCAAAACCGATGACGGCAGGTATTCGGCGGAGATTTGCGGAAACCAACCAAAGGTTTGCCGCCGGTGCCTTGCGCGTCCTTGCGGTTGCCTATCGGAGTCATTCTGTCAAACCAAGCTGTACACCGGTTTCTTTGGAAAATGACCTTACCTTAGTCGGATTGATTGGATTTATGGACCCGCCCAGACCGGAAGCAATCGAAGCGGTTGCGGAATGCAAGCGCGCCGGAATCCGTCCGGTTATGATTACCGGCGACCATGCGCTTACTGCCGCCGCGGTCGGCAAGCTTCTGGGGATGAACAAGGACGATACCGCGGTTCTGACAGGTGCCGAAATTGACCGGATGAACGACGATACGCTGTTCCGCCGTATCTATGATTATCCGATTTTTGCAAGAGTATCCCCTGCGAATAAGATGCGTCTGGTAAAGGCATTCCAGCAGCACGGTGAAATCGTTGCCATGACCGGTGACGGTGTCAACGACGCACCGGCTCTGAAAGTGGCTGATATCGGCTGCGCTATGGGCAGAGGGGGAACGGATGTCGCAAAAAACGCTTCCGATATGATACTGGCAGACGATAATTTTGCTACGATCGTTTCCGCCGTAGAAGAAGGCAGAGGGATATTTGAAAACATCAAGAAATCAATTTTTTTCTTGCTCTCCTGCAATATCGGTGAAATCATGACAATATTTATCTCGATTGTATTGGGGCTTGCTTCGCCGCTCCTGCCGGTTCAGCTTCTGTTTATTAATCTTGTAACGGATTCATTCCCTGCCATCAGTCTGGGATTGGAGGCTCCGGCAAAGGATATCATGGCTCATCCGCCGAGAACGGCAAGAAAGGGGATGTTTGCCGACGGCGCCATTTTGAAAATATTATGCGAGGGAATGCTAATCGGTGCACTTGCTTTGACAGCATACACGGTCGGGTGCCGCCTTTCGCCGGGAGGTACGTTTGCCGGAACGACAATGTGCTTTACGGTGCTTTCCTTATCGCAGCTCATGCATGCGTTCAATATGAGGAGTGAAGAGTCCCTTGCAAAAATCGGCTTTTGGGGAAATAAAAAACTGGTTGCCAGTGTACTGCTTTGTATCCTGCTTCAAATTGCTGTCGTTACCGTTCCGGTTCTTCAGGAGATTTTCCATACGGTTCCGCTTAGTATGTATGAATGGGGTCTGGTGATTGGGCTGTCGTTACTGCCGATCCCTTTGGTGGAATTGCAGAAGAAGATATGAGGGGGGATTGGTTCCTCCGGTAAGGAATATTGAGGATTCAGTTGTTCGGAAATTCCGAATCACTGCTTCAGACGGAAACACCAGCATAGCTGTTACTGCTATGCTGGTGTTTAGTGAATGTTCAGACATATTTCAAACACGGAATGCCATTGTTTTAATAATATATTTATACTCATATGTAACCCAAAAATATGCTTGTATCGTTACTTTTTTATCTCTCCATTTCTTGAAATCGAGTTTTTTGAACGTAAAAATTCCTTTCTTATTTGCCTTTTTTCTTCTTATTTCTTCGCGTCCTGATTTCATGACAATTGTCACTCTTTTATCCGTTTTCCCAGTGATTCTTCTAGTTTTTGATGTGATTTTTTTTGGCGTTTTCGGCTTTATAAGTTTCAACATCATCTTGACATTTTGAAACTTAATCTGTTTATTTAGCCAAGAAGGATAGGTTCTAAACTTTTCTGGTACGTTTTTTGCTATTTCATTTGCGGATAAGTGATTTGCCAAAAAACTAGTTTTTTCGTAAATCAGGTTTTCCAGTTTTTTTAAATCTGGGAGTTTTTCTAATTTATTAGCCAAAACATTTAACGAGTATAAATTAGTCAGATTTTCAACGCCATTTATACTATGTAACTTATTATCATTAACCTCCAGCGAGGATAAGTTGGTCAGATTTTCAACGCCTTTGATACTAACTAACCTATTTTCTCCTGCTGAAATACTTGATAAATTTGTCAATCCTTCAACTCCGGATAAGTTTTTCAGCCTATTTCTATCCATAATAATCCCCTCTAATTTTGTACAGTTTTTTATACTTGACAGATCGGTTATTTTATTTTCATAGGCATGAATGAAAGTTAAATTGGTTAAGTTTTCCACCTCCTTTATGCTAACTAATTTATTTCCTTGAATTTCAAGATAACTCAATGCTGTCAATGCTTCAATCCCTTTCAGATTTGTTAAATTATTGTAATCCACTGATAGGTCTTTTAGCTTTGACAATTTTTCAATTCCTCTCAAACTGACTAACTTATTGTAACCCACTGACAGGCTTTCTAGTTTTGTCAAGCGTCCGATTCCTTTTAAATTCGTTAGGTTATTATAAGAAAGCTCTAACCATGTCAATCCGGACAGATACCCGATTCCCTTTAAATTTTTGATATCAACCCTTTCTTTTTTAAAATTAAGTGCATCCAGTCCTGTTAATTTTGCCGCTTCTGCTTTGGTAAATGTACCGCTCTTTTTTCCCAATCCTTTCAAAATCGCCAAATATAGACCTTTATCTGGTATCCCCTTTTTTGAATTTGGAATCACAGGACTTTTCCTTGCTTGAGTATTAACCGCCAATAAGTTCGTTATCAACAATAATACTGTCATTATTGTGACTAATTTTTTTATTCCATACGACATCTGTCCACCTCCCGGTTCTGCTAATCTTTGTTTGCTGCTTTGAATCGCTTTGTTTCTGCCGATGTCAATCCTGTGGAATTCACTTTGGCATATTTTAAAAGATTCTTATTGATTGGTAAGTGTTCGGAAACGTATTTTCAAACACGGAACTTCATTGTTTTCACAATATGTCGTTTATACCGGTAATCGACCCAAAAAGATGCCTGTAACGTTACTTTTTTACCCCGTAGTTTCTTGAAATTGATGTTTTTGAACGTAAAAACCCCTTTTTCATTCGCTTTTGTCCTTTTTATTTCTTCGCCTCCCGCTTTCATAATAACCCTCGCTCTTTTATCTGTTCTTCCAGTGATTTTTCTGGTTTTCCATGTAATTCGTTTGACTGTTCTGGGTTTTGTAATTTTCAACATATTCTTGACGTTTTGGGACTTGATTTGGGTTCTTAACCATGAAGAATTTATCCTAAGGTGTTCCGGTATGTTTTTGGTTATCTCATTTTCAGATAATCGGTTTATAACAAAATAAGTATTTTGATAATCCAATTTTGTTAGTTTTGTTAAATCTGGTAGTTCTCTCAACTTGTTATTATCAACATACAGTAATGCTAAGTTGGTCAGATTCTCAACGCCTTTTACACTAACTAACCGATTTTGTTCTGCTGAAATATTGCTCAAATTTACTAGTTCTTCAACTCCTGATAAGTTTTTTAGCCTATTTCCATTAAAGATTATTGACTCTAATTTTGTACATTTTTTTATACTTGATATATTGGTTATTTTATTGTCCCAAGCATGTAAAACAACTAAATTCGTTAAGTTTTTTACCTCCTCTATGCTAGCTAATTTATTGTCTGAAGCATCAAAACTCTCCAATTTTGTCAGTCTTTCAATCCCTTTCAGACTTACTAACTTATTATAATCCACCGACAAATCTTTTAAATTCGTCAAACGTTCGATTCCTTTTAAATTCGTTAGGCTGTTATAGGAAAGACTTAGCCATGTCAATCCAGTTAAATACTTAATTCCTTTTATACTTTTAATATCAACCCTTTCTTTTTTAAAATTGATGGCATCCAGTCCCGTTATTTTTGCGGCTTCAGCTTTGGTAAAAGTACCGCTCTTTTTCCCCAATTCTTTTAATATTGCTAAATACAGACCTTTATCCGGTATTCCTTTTTTTGAATTTGGTATCACGGGACTTTTTTCGGCATATATGCTAGCCGATAATAAGTTCACTATCAATAATACTACAGTCATTACCGCAACCATTTTTTTTATTCCATACGACATCTGTCCACCTCCCTGTTATGCTAATCTTTATTTGCTGCTTTGAACCGCTTTGTTTCTGCTGACGTCAATCCTGTGGAATTCACTTTGGCATATTTTAAAAGATTCTTTTTCAGAAATAAATCAAGTGGCTTAGTATATGTCTGGTTTTTTAATGCATAATCAATATCATAATAATCACCCACCGCACCAATCAGCATACTATAGATACTTATCTTTGATGCCAATTCTGCCGCTTTCCATCTTCCCGGAACAGTACCCTTTTCATCCCCTTTTCCAATTTGTGAACTGTTAGGAGTTCCGTCAACAATCCGTTTCCCATCAAACTTTCTATAAGTCCCGTGTGCAAAAGTATCTTGCAAAATGTGTAAGGCAATGCCCCAAGTAAAATACATTCTGTGTTTGGAAGAATCCCCCACCGAAACATTATTAACCTTAATATTTGAAAAGATATTGCCCCATGTGGAACTTCCTACTTGAGAAGAAGTAAAATCCATTTTGATCCATCCATAAGAATCACTGCTCAGTCCATAGATATCCGTTCGGGGGATGCCTGCGGCTTTTCCGTTGTTCTGGGCAATTCTTGTAACATATTCATAGCAGGCAATATAATTCACCCGATAGTCACCATGATATTCTGAACAAACCGAACCAAGCATACCCTTGTCTTTATCCGGATAAACAGAGCCTGCTTTTATAATCGCAATGGCTTTGCTGTCCACTACTTTATTTTGTGACAGTCCGTACCCTGCAAGTATATCGTGTCCGCCCCATCTTCCCTCTGCATACGATTCCTCATCATTAACAGAATCAAATGATTTGGGCTTCTCCGTATTTTGGGGAATCGTCTTTTTAAGAAGCAAATCGTTATTTTCTGAGGACTTACTAAAATCATCATAACTATCCAGTGCATATTTGGCATCTAACAATCCGCACTGATCGGTACCGGAAATCTTTTTTGCACTGTAAACCATCAGATTCCGTATGAAATCATTGGATTTGGATAAATCCCTTTGCCAGAGCAGGGACGCCGCGCCGACAACTTGCGGGACGGCAATACTTGTTCCGTGGGTAACGCCGTTAAGTCCAAAAAAGCCTAACACCTTGATTTTTTCACCCGGTGCGGCAATATCCAGTTCTTCCCCGGTATTACTGAAAGAACTGAGTTCTGAGTTGGGATTGGTTGCCGCGACCGCCATTACTTCATCAAAGGCAGCCGGATACTCTACCCTATCGGCATGATTACCGACAGCGCCGATCATTAAAATATTTGCTTCATAGGCATCTTTCACGGCTTTTTCCAAGGCAACGGAGTAAACGGGGGAACTAAAGCTCATATTAATGATGTTGATATCATGCTCAATACACCAGTAGATTCCCTGAATAATTCTGCTGATTGGCGAACCATTATTTTTATCCAATACCTTTACGGAATACAAATCAACATGGGGGTTTACCCCTTGGATCACATTATCTGCATTTCCGGCAATGACACTGGCAATTCCCGTTCCGTGACCTGTGAGGTCCTGCGATCCGGCCGCCGTATTTTCTTCTTCTACGAGATTCACCGAGCCTGCCAAATCAATCCCGCTCACAAAGTCAATCCCCGAATCTAAAACCGCTACTTTCGGCTTGCGGCGTTTCCCGTTTTCGGCGGCAAGATGCTCTGCATTAATCGCCCGTATATTCCATTCGCTGTCTTTGGTTTTGGCATATTCTTTCTCCTCGGCTTGAAGCCATTTTTCAAGTAATTTCTTTTTCTTTATATTCTCGGTTGTATTGGCAGTCATATTGAAATCTTCTTCAATTATAACATCTGCAAACTGATTCTGCAACTTTTCGGCAGTATTTTCCGTAATTTTAACCGTTTCCATTGTGTTTTCGATATCGCTTTTTTCATTGGTCATGACAATATAATTGCTTGCGTCTTTGTCCGGCTGCTCCGGAATTTCTTCTAAAACCTCCGACAGCATTGTTGTTTCATCCTTTTCGCCTTTTACGGGATGATGAAGCTGACCGACGGTTCCAAACATGAATGCGATCATTAACAAATAGATGAGTTTCTTGTTTTTCATAAGATATGCGCTCCTTCCTGATGATAGCGTTGCCATGAATTTTTAACAGTTCCTTTTCTCATTTAACGATTGGAATCACCCTCTTTATCATGTATAATATTACATATCAATGTATTGTCATATTGAAAATGTAATTATTATGTATTATTTCACATTATCATGGGATAATCAACGGTAGGTCCGGTATTTGTCCATATTAGGAGATTTTAAGTTCATAAATATGTAAATGACGGTCATATTGACAATATCGTGAATAAAGGATAAAATAACAGATAAGAATGAACCGATATCAAGAGCAGTCTAAAATCAAAGGAGAGATGTTCATAATGAAAAAATTCAAGAAACTGACAGCCATATTGCTATTATGTGCTATGGTATTTCATCTTGCGGGACCGGGTACGGCACTAAAAAGCTCGGCGGCAAAGAAACCGGTTTTGAATCCGAAAAAGGTAACAATACGTGTTGGACAAGCAAAGAAAATAATATTAAAGAATGCGAAAAAAGCAAAAAAGACAACATGGAAAGCAAAACCTGCAAAGGCAATAAAATTATTAAAAAAAGGAAAAACCAGCGTTACGATAAGAGGTGTTAAAAAAACAAGGAAAGTCGTTTTGACAGCAAAATTTAAGTTAGGGAAAAAGAAAAAAATGGCGAAATGTACAATCAAGGTGAATGCAAAACCAAAAGATAATGTTACGGTAAAACCTACCGTTGTCCCGACGGATAAACCGACGGTAAAACCGACGGTAATACCGACCCTGCCGCCGACGGAGGAACCGACCGAAGGACCGATGCGTCCCAAACAGCCTGTTCAGTCGGCAAGACCTTTTCCGTCTGATTATCCGCAGATTGCAACCTTGCCGAAAACAACGTCGATACCTAATTTATTGAAGTTCTTTAAATCACAAAAGGATGTGACGGCAGAAAATTGGAAAGACAGAATGGATGAAGTACGTGAATTGTATCAAGTCTATATGTACGGGATGTATCGCAGCGGTGAGGAGATAACGGCAGAACGCAGTGATTTTACCTTGAATCAGAACAATAATAATGTGACGAACCTGAGCGTTACGGTTACTAACGAAAAAAGTTCCGGCACGATTACAGCGGCCATAACATTACCGTCAGGAGAGGCACCCGAATTGGGGTGGCCGGCAATGATCGGGTTTGGCGGAATCGCAGATCCGAATAAGAGCAGATTATTGGAACGCGGTTATGCGGTAATTGATTTTATGCCGAATCAGGTGGCGCCGGACCAAGCCGGACGGAGAGGGATTTTTTATGATTTATATCCATACGGACAGGGAACATATGATTGGAAAAATCAAACCGGTGCACTCATGGCATGGGCATGGGGAGTAAGTAAAATCATTGACGGCTTGGAAACGGGAATTGGCGATGAGCTGAATATTAATCAGGATATCCTGATGATATCAGGGGTTTCACGATATGGGAAAGCGGCGGCGGTTACGGGCGCCTTCGACAAACGGATTCGCGTTACCGTACCGGGATGTTCCGGAGCGGCAGGCATGATTTGTATGCGTTATGACCCCAATAAATTAACGTTTAATCTCTCCTCGCTGGAGGACTTTGCGGCAGGTGCGGATCAGACATGTACCTACGGACCAATCGGCAATGACCGTACGGGTACGGAAGGGTTCGGAAGTTTAACTTCCGGCAGCGAAGCACATTGGTTTAACACGACATTTGCGTCAGCAGTAAGCGGGTATAATGGAACCAATGTGGCATTTCCGTTTGATCAGCATTTTTTAGCGGCATTGTGTGTGGAAGAAGACCGCCTGTTGTTTGGAACAAGTGAATTCGTATCCGGTATGTGGACAAATGCTCCCGGACATTGGATGACTTACCTGAAAGCACAGGAAACATTGAAAGTAGTGGGACTGGAAGATAATTATGCCATTCGTTTCCATCGTGACGGTCACAGACTTCAGGTAGAAGACATTGATTATTTGCTGGATTTTGTGGAGTTCAAATTATTCCATAGAAAGCCGAAAAAGAATTTAGCGAACCTCGGAACCTCGTTATTTGAAACCAACGCGGAGAATAAAGCAGCATTTGAGAGTAAAATGCCGCCGTCGCTGTAATACACCGGGCTTGCATATTAACCGAGGATTTCGGCAAAATTTCAAATCGGTCTGAAACAAAAGAATGACGATAACAGCCTGCCGGATCATGGAAACATGAAGGCAGGTTGTTTTAGAGAGGGAATATGAATGAAAACAATACTGGTAGTAGAGGATGAAGAGAATATCAACCGTATGCTCTGTGATTTATTAAAATATAACGGTTACGTACCGGAGGCTGCTTATTCCGGCACGGAAGCGGTTATGCTTTTTTCCGGCAAAACATATGATTTGATTTTATTGGATTTGATGATTCCGGGAAAGACA
Organism: Lachnoclostridium sp. UBA933; assembly: GCA_002293545.1. Classification (GTDB taxonomy): domain Bacteria; phylum Bacillota; class Clostridia; order Lachnospirales; family Lachnospiraceae; genus UBA933. The sequence goes on from DBDL01000079.1 coordinate 12,772, forward strand.
GGGTTTGAAGTATTAGAAGAAATACGGATGACAAGTACGGTTCCGGTTATTGCATTGACGGCAGTCAGTGAAAAGGAAAGCACGGTAGCATTATTAAAAGCCGGTGCCAACGATTACCTGACAAAACCGTTTGATAATGACGAGCTTCTTGCCCGTATTGAAGTCTGGCTGCGGAACGGTACGGGCAAAACGACAAGAACGATTACATTCCGGGAGATCGTACTGGATTTGGAACAGTACGAAGCATTTATCGGAACAGACGCCTTACAGTTGTCAAAACGGGAATTTGAAATTTTGCACCTGCTGATGCAGAACCCGAAAAAAGTATACACGAAGAATAATTTATATGAGAGTGTCTGGGGAGATGAATTTATGGGGGATGATAATACCATTAACGTACACATCAGTAAAATCCGTGCAAAGATCGCAGGATTCAGACCCAAGGATGAATATATACAAACGGTGTGGGGAATCGGCTATAAGATGAGCGAATGAAGCCCTGAATCAGAATTAAGACATTTTTAAGACTTTCTTTATTCATATGAAAGGTTTCGGGTTTATCATAGATATTACAAAAACAAAGGAGGAAAATCAATGAAAGAAGTCATATTACAAACAAAAAATATAAGCAAGTTCTATGGCAATGCCGCGGCAGTTGACAATGTAAGCATGACAATCCGAAGAGGTGATATCTATGGTTTGATTGGGCGTAACGGTGCGGGAAAGACTACATTAACCCGTGTGATTACATCACTGACATCTGCAACCGGCGGAGAACTGAAGTTGTTCGGGGAATCCTCGGCAGCAGGATTGAACAGGGCAAGAAAACGTATTGGCTGTGTCATAGAGATACCGGCGTTGTATCCCAATCTGTCAGCCGCACAGAATTTAGAATACTATCGTATATTAAAAGGGGTTCCCGATAGAAATTCCATTGAAAAAGTGCTGGGGATGGTCGGATTGACAGACACCGGAAAAAAGAAGTTCAAGAATTTTTCATTGGGGATGAAACAGCGGTTAGGAATTGCACTCGCATTGCTGGATAATCCGGATTTTATCATACTGGATGAGCCGATTAACGGGCTGGACCCAATGGGTATTGTAGAAATGCGTGATACGTTCAAGAGATTAAATCAGGAACATAATATTACATTAATGATCTCCAGTCATATATTAAATGAACTTTCTCTTGTGGCAACACGGTATGGTATCATTAATAAAGGAAAGCTGATGAAGGAGCTTACCAACGATGAGCTGAGGGAAGAATGTCAAAAAGGAATTTCCGTTATTGTGGATGATAAAGAAAAAGCGGTATCCATTGTCGAAACAAGATGTAATATAAAAAAGTATAAAGTAGTGAATGACCATGAAATCCGGATATATGATTGTCAGGAAGCTCCATCCGAGATAAACTGCCGGCTTGTAAACGAAGGAATACGTGTGTCCGGGTTAAAAGAGGTCGGTGACAATTTGGAAGATTATTTTGTGTCGCTGGTTGGAAAGGAGGAAGTATCATGAATATTATCAGAGCAGATTTATATCGGCTTGTCAGAAGTAAAGGATTATACATTACAATAGGGATATATCTATTCTTTATTATCATGCAGGCACTCGCTTCATCAGTCGGAACAATGGGAGTCCAAACCGAACTGCCGTCGGAACAGGGGGTGGCGCCGTTAGTATTTACAGGCATGACGGCACCGTTTGAAATGATGAAGGCAGGGGATAATCTTTTGTTCTTTTTGCTGCCGTTTATCATTTTTATCGGGGCTGCCGATTTCTCGTCGGGAACTGCAAAGAATGTATTGGCAAACGGTGTCAACCGCACGAAATACTATTTATCTAAGCTGATTTCAACATCCGTCGTATGTTTTTTCCTGATGCTGATTATGGTTGTCATTTCTATGATTTGCGGAACAATCAAGAACGGCTTCGGCGGGGCATTTGATGCGGACTATATGATGAAACTGGCAAAACCGTTCTTTTCCCAATTGCTTCTTTGTCTTGGTGTAAATAGTTTCGGCATATTCATAGCCTTTATTACCAAAAGGACGGCTGCCGTAAACGGAATCTATATTGCCTTTTGTACGGTTCCGCTTTTGATCGCTGCCATGCTGACGGAATTAAGCAGTAAATTTGATGTTTTAGCCAAATTTGATGTCATAACCAATATCCGGATGCTTGCGGATTTTGAGGCATTAGCGGCGGAAGATATTGTCCGGGCATTAGCCATCGGTGCCTTTTATATTCTGGCGGGGACAATCGGCGGGATCTGTTTATTCCGCAGAAGTGAAATCAAATAAGGCGGAGGTAAGTGAAAACGCTGTTTCCATAAAAATGCGTTCGTCCAAAGCCTGTTTTGTGCAAGCGGTTCCGTGAAATAAGAAGAATTTTCCGTGAAATAAAAAGATGTTAATAATAGAAAATAAGGAGAGTGATATCAAATGACTTTTTGGATTATGACAGCGATTATTGCAGTATTGGCTGTTTTGTTGGTTATATGTGTGACTCTCCATTGCTTGCTGAAAAAGGATATTTCCGTACTGAATCAAGAGCTTCAGATGATTGACAGGACCAATTCCAATAAGCGGCTGACGACAGGGACATTTGAAAAAAACGTATGCAAACTGTGCGGCACTGTGAACAGTGTCTTAGATGAACAAAAGCATATCGTAATGGAAAGCGAAAGATCGACCAGAGAATTCCGGCAGGCAATCACCAATATTTCACATGACCTGCGGACGCCGCTGACATCTGCCGCCGGTTTCATGCAAATGCTGAAATCCGATAAAACGCCGGAGCAGAAGAAATCAGAATACATTGATATTGTCGAGCAGAGATTGAATTTCCTTGTCGTGCTGATGAACCATTTGTTTGAATATACGAGAATTATCGAGGGAAATATAATCCCTAACGAGGAAAATGTCAATATAAGCAACGAGTTGAGGAATATTATTTCAACATACTATGAGAGCTTTACCGGAGCAAAATTTTCCGTAGAAATTGATATTCCGGATACGCCGGTTATTGTATATTGTGATTTCGGTTCATTTAAAAGAATTGTTCAAAACCTGATTCAAAATGTTCTTGTGCATGGGACCGGATATTTTCATTTAGCGATTGACACAGACAGGCAGGAGATCATATTTCAAAATAAAATACCGAATCCTGAAAATCTGGATGTGGAAAGTCTGTTCCACCGGTTTTATACCGCAGATTTTTCAAGGACGACCGGAACGACCGGTTTGGGACTTGCCATTGCCAGGGAGCTGGAACAGAATATGGGCGGAGATATCCGGGCATATGCGGAGAGAGATGTTTTGAGTATACATGTCCGCCTGAAATTCGAGGATGACGCGAGAATGAAACAATTCAAATAATTTCAAAAAACACTTGACATATATAAAATACATGGTGTATACTGTTTCTTGCTGTGACATTGATAGCGATGATACGTGAGGTTGCTGCATATATAATCGTGCAGGTCATTTACGTGGAGCGAATGTCAAGAGGTAAGATTGTTGAGCATAATCAAAACAATCCTTTACCTGTAAACCTGACGGCAAGTCACTGTACCAACCATGATTTCTGCCTGAGAGCAGATAAACGTGTGATAAAGCAAAGTGAATGAAGAATGAATCTGCGGCAGCGTTCCAGTAAGTCCATTTTTTATGAGCAAGCATGACACACACGGATGAGTGTACAGTCACCACTTGTCGTACTAGAAAATGAAAGTACGAAAAGGAGGCGGCTTTTTTTATGGCAAGTCAAAAAATGAGGATTATATTGAGAGCTTATGACCATCAATTAATCGACTTCTCAGCGGCAAAATTAATTGAAACAGTTAAGAAAACCGGCGCAAAAGTAAGCGGACCGGTACCGTTGCCGACGAAGAAAGAAGTGATTACGATCCTGAGAGCGGTACACAAGTACAAAGACTCCAGGGAGCAGTTCGAGCAAAGAACTCATAAGAGATTGATCGATGTATTGACACCATCTCAAAAAACAGTAGAAGCATTATCCAGACTGGAAATGCCTGCTGGTGTAGCAATTGATATTAAAATGAAATAACCTTCCGTAATTATATGCGCAAAAGATGTGCGCAAGAATGGAGTATGAGAAATGAAGAAAGCTATGGTAGCTAAAAAAGTTGGAATGACACAGATTTTCAACGAAGACGGAATATTGATACCGGTTACTGTACTTCAAGCAGGTCCTTTGGTCGTTACTCAGGTGAAAACGGAGGAAAATGACGGATACAATGCAGTACAGGTCGGTTTTGGCGATATTCGAGAGAAGTTGGTTAATAAACCAAGAAAAGGACACTTTGCAAAAGCGGGTGTTGAAAATAAGAGAATTGTAAAAGAATTTAGATTTGAGAATGCTTCCGAATACGAAGCGGGACAGGAAATCAAAGCAGATATTTTTGAAGCCGGCGATAAGGTTGACGCGACGGCAAAATCAAAAGGTAAAGGTTATCAGGGCGTTATCAAACGTCACGGACAGGCAAGGGGACCTATGGGTCACGGTTCAAAATTCCACAGACATTCCGGTTCTATCGGAAACGCTTCAAGTCCGAGCAAGGTATTTAAAGGGACAAAGATGGCGGGTCAGATGGGAGGAGTCAGAGTGACGGTCCAAAACTTAGAAATCGTAAGAGTAGATGCAGAAAATAATTTATTATTGATTAAGGGTGCCATTCCGGGTCCGAGAAAATCTACCGTAATTATTAAAGAAACCGTAAAGGCATAACTTTCGGGAAGGAGGAACACACAGATGGAAAATGTATCTGTTTACAATATGGAAGGCAAAGAGATTGATAAAATAGAATTAAACGAATCGATTTTTGCCGCTCCGATTAATGAACATTTAGTTCACAAAGCAGTTGTATTACAATTGGCAAATAAACGCCAGGGAACACAAAAAGCCAAAACCCGTGCGGAAGTCAGAGGCGGCGGAAGAAAGCCGTGGCGTCAGAAAGGAACCGGTCATGCAAGACAGGGTTCCATCCGTTCCCCGCAGTGGAAAGGCGGCGGAGTCGTATTTGCACCGACACCGAGAGATTATTCATTTAAAATGAACCGCAAAGAAAAACAAGCGGCAATCAAATCGGTTTTATCCCTAAAATGCAGTGAAAACAAATTCTATGTATTAGATTCATTAAGCTTTGAAGAACCGAAAACAAAGAAAATGAAAGAAGTTCTGGATAACTTGGATGTGCAGAAAGCACTGGTTATTACCGGACAGGATGCAGCAAATGTAGCAGCTTCCGCAAAGAATCTTGCGAAAGTAAGAAGTGTTTATTCCAACGCAATCAACGTATACGATATATTAAAATATGATACGATCGTAATTACAAAAGATGCGGTCGGACACATTGAGGAGGTGTATGCATAATGGCGGATTTAAAATATTATGACATTATCCTGAAACCTGTTATCACAGAGAAATCAATGAATGCAATGGAAAGCAAAAAGTATACATTTTATGTACACACAGACGCTACCAAGACGCAAATCAAAGAAGCTGTGGAAAAAATGTTTGACGGAACAAAAGTAAGTAAAGTAAACACCATGAATTTGAACGGTAAAAACCGCAGACGCGGGAACACTTCCGGTAAAACTGCCGCAAAGAAAAAAGCTATTGTTCAACTGACGGCAGACAGTAAAGAAATAGAAGTTTTTGAAGGACTGTAATATTGCGAATCCAAGATTCGCAAAGAAGTTTGCTCCGCAAACTTCATAAAGACATGAATCGTCAAAACCGATTCGCATAGGAAGTTTCATTGCATAAACTTCCGTACAACATTAGTTTCCCGAAAGGAGAATCAGAGAATGGGAATAAAAACATTTAACCCTTATACACCTTCCAGAAGACATATGACCGGTTCCGATTTTGCAGAAATTACAACAAATAAACCGGAAAAAGCGCTTCTTGTATCATTGAAGAAGCACGCAGGCCGTAACAGTCAGGGGAAAATTACGGTGAGGCACCGCGGCGGCGGATCCAGAAGACAGTACCGTATCATAGATTTTAAAAGAAAAAAAGACGGTATTCCGGCAGTCGTTAAAACCATCGAATACGATCCGAACAGAACTGCCAATATTGCACTGATTTGGTATGCAGACGGAGAAAAATCATATATTCTTGCTCCGGCGGGATTGAAAGTGGGTCAAAAAGTTATGAGCGGTTCCGCTGCGGAAATCCATGTAGGCAACTGCCTGGAAATGAAAGACATACCGGTGGGTACACAAATTCATAACATTGAACTTTATCCCGGCAAGGGCGGGCAGTTTGTACGTGCGGCAGGGAACAGCGCACAGTTGATGGCAAAAGAGGGTAAGTACGCAACGCTTCGTATGCCGTCCGGAGAAATGAGAATGGTTCCGATTATCTGCCGGGCAACAATCGGACAGGTAGGAAATCAGGATCACGAATTGATTAACATTGGGAAAGCAGGACGTAAACGTCACATGGGATTCCGTCCGACCGTCCGCGGTTCGGTTATGAATCCGAATGATCATCCTCACGGCGGCGGTGAAGGCAAGACAGGCATCGGTCGTCCGGGTCCGAGTACCCCTTGGGGAAAACCGGCTCTGGGATTGAAAACAAGGAAGAAGCATAAAAAATCCAATAAGATGATCATCAGAAGAAGAGATGGCAAAGCATTAACAAAGTAAATGGGCACAGAACGTTCATAGCGTAAAACAATGATTGACTAAAAACATTTATGGAATCAAATGTTTTTAAAAATAAGGAACGTTGATAGAACGAAAATCGTTCAAAGGAGGATTGACAATGGCACGTTCATTAAAAAAAGGACCGTTTGCCGATAATCATTTATTAAAAGCGGTGGATGCGATGAATGCATCCGGCAACAAACAAGTAATTAAAACATGGTCACGTCGTTCAACGATTTTTCCGAGCATGGTCAGCCATACCATTGCGATTCATGACGGGAGAAGACATGTACCGGTGTATATATCAGAAGACATGGTAGGTCATAAGCTCGGTGAATTTGTTATGACGAGAACTTACAGAGGTCATGGAAAAGACGAGAAGAAAGGCAAAAAGTAACACCTATTTTTGAAAGGAGGTTTTATCCGTGGCAAAGGGACATAGATCACAGATTAAGAAAGAAAGAAATCAAAATAAAGATACCAGACCGTCTGCAAAATTGTCATATGCAAGAATTCCTACTCAGAAGGCATGTTTCGTGTTAGACGCCATCCGTGGAAAAGACATTCATACAGCATTGGGTATTTTAGCATACAGTCCAAGATATGCTTCGGCAGTGATTGAAAAGATTTTAAAATCTGCGATTGCAAACGCTGAAAATAATAATGGATTAAATCCGGAGGTTCTGTATATTGAGGAGTGTTTTGCCAACAAAGCACCAACAATGAAAAGAATCCGTCCGAGAGCACGTGGAATGGCTTACCGGATCGAAAAAAGAATGAGTCATATCACCGTTGTATTAAATGAAAGAAGTGAATGAGAGATACATTCATATGAAAGGAGCATAAAATGGGACAAAAAGTCAACCCGCATGGATTAAGAGTCGGTATTATTAAAAATTGGGATTCCAGATGGTTTGCAGACGATGCTGATTTTTCGGACACATTGATTGAAGACTATAAAATACGTAAATTTCTGAAAAAAAAGCTGTATCATTCAGGAATTTCCAGAATAGAGATTGAAAGAACCGCAGACAGAGTAAAGGTTATCGTATCCACGGCAAAACCCGGAGTAGTTATCGGAAAAGGCGGTTCGGAAATAGAAAAGTTAAAATTAGAATTGGCTAAGTTTTCCGAGAAAAAAGTATTGATTGATATCAAAGAAGTGAAGAAACCGGATAGTGACGCACAGTTGACGGCAGAAAATATTGCCGCACAGCTCGAAGCCCGTATTTCATTCCGCCGTGCCATGAAATCCTGTATGGGGAGAGCGATGAAATCCGGTGCAAAAGGAATCAAGGCCGCATGTTCCGGACGTTTAGGCGGAGCAGATATGGCGCGTACCGAGTTTTACAGCGAAGGAACGATTCCGCTTCAGACACTTCGTGCGGATATTGGATATGGATTTGCAGAAGCAAATACAACCTATGGTAAGGTCGGTGTAAAAGTATGGATTTACCAGGGTGAAATACTTCCAACCAAAGCCGGTAAAAGGGAAGGGAGCGATAGATAATGTTAATGCCGAAAAGAGTGAAAAGACGTAAGCAATTCCGCGGAACAATGAAAGGAAAAGCTACGAAAGGAAATAAAGTGACTTATGGTGAATATGGCATTGTTGCCGTAGAACCCGCGTGGATTCGTTCCAACCAGATTGAAGCTGCCCGTGTTGCCATGACGCGTTATACAAAGCGCGGCGGTAAAGTCTGGATCAAAATATTTCCGGATAAGCCGGTTACCAAAACGCCTGCCGAAACCCGTATGGGTAAAGGTAAGGGTGCATTGGAGTATTGGGTAGCCGTAGTAAAGCCGGGGCGTGTTTT